>CALZHO010000064.1 GCA_945787425.1 uncultured Bacteroidales bacterium | reverse complement strand
CACACCAGAAAAATCACCCTAAAATTTGTTTTTTCTTGCACATCTCAAAAAAAATGTGTATCTTTGCAGCCGATAACCAAAATTTATTGCTCTTATGCCAAAGATATTTGAATATTTCGGATTTATTTTCTTCTTCTATTCGAATGAACATGAGCCTATTCATGTGCATGTAATGCATAATGGATGTCAAAGTATCTTTGAACTAATCATGATGGATGGTGCACTTATTGAGGTGCGCATTCGTGAAAAAGCTGGCGAGGAGCCTTTGTCAAACAAAGACAAGAAAACTGCGGAGGCATTTATCCGTAAATATAGCAAGAATATTATTCAAAAATGGGTAAAATTCTTTGTTATGAAGCAAGCAGTGAAAAGTACAAACATCAAAACCAAGATATAACTATGAGTAAAATTATCATTGTTGAAGCTGAAAATTTAGGCAATTCTTCAGTTCGGTTGTCTTTTAGCGACAATACGACACAGGTTGTGGATATCGGTAGTTTTATCCGTCGTCATCCTCATCCTCAATACAACAAATATCTATTACCCCGTCACTTTAGCAAGTTCACACTTGAGAATGGTAATATCGTTTGGGGTAAAAATTGGGATTTAATCTTCCCGATTGAGCAACTATATACAGGACAATTACTATAATAACTCCCCCCCCTAAAATTGCTTGTCACTCATCACTTATAGTTTATAGTTAATTCGCAACGATACCGTTGCCCGACATATTTAATATAGCGTTATAAGCAACAAAACATATTGCCATTTATGCAAAATCCGCATAAATGGCTTTTTTATCTGCACTACTCTTGCTCAATTCAAAAAAATGTTGTACCTTTGCCACAACAATTTACTTCACAATAATACCATGACATCAGTTAGACAATTTCAGCGTTATATATGGCTCGTTGATTTGCTATATTCACGAGGCGCATTAACTCGCCAGCAAATCAATGATTATTGGCAAAACGCATCGCTCAATGATGACGATGAAGCAGCTATTCCGCGGCGCACATTCTTTCGTATGAAAGATGATATTCTTATTCTGTTTGGTATTGAGATAAAATGTGTAGGCAATAAATACACAATAGCTAACCGTGATGACATCAAGAATGATGATATCCAACATTGGTTACTGAATTCCTTTTCTGTCAGTAATCTTTTGATGGAAGGGCAACGATTACGAGATAGATTACTTTTAGAAGACATTCCTTCTGGCAATAAATACCTGACACAAGTAATAGATGCCATGCGACGCAATCTAACGCTACGAGTTGAGTATCAAAGTTTTAAGATGAGTAATCCACGAATCTTTGAGATTGCTCCCTATTGTATCAAGGTATTCAAACAGCGATGGTATATCATCGGTCTGCGAGACGGCAATGATGAGCTGCATTTCTATTCATTGGATCGTGTGTTATCCATGGAAATAACCGAAAATGCTTTTAATATTCCTAAGAGTTTTAACGCAGATGCTTTTCTACACAACTATTATGGTGTAATGGCTGGTGCTATGCCAGCGGAGTCCGTTCTACTCCGTGTAACACCCTTCCGTGCTAACTATCTGCGTTCACTTCCGCTCCACCACTCACAGAAAGAAGTAGAGCGAACAGATGAATATTCGCTCTTTGAATATTGGATTGCTCCGACAGCAGATTTCATACAAGAACTCCGCTCATTCCTTCCAGACATAATCGTTCTTCGCCCATTATGGTTGCGTGACAAGTTTATTCAAGAAGCAAAAAATATATTGGATAACTATAAAAAAATGAACTAATTTGTATATTTCTTTCATATAGTGCCATATGTTGGCACTTCGAAGTAGTAATTTTGCAGCCGAAAATCAATATCACGGATGTTTAACTAAAAAATAGAAGTCAACGAAATGCCTAAAGAGAAATGCAAAATCATATTTCTTGATTTAGATGGTGTGTTAAATACAGCTAACTACTACGACCGACTTCAGCATGAGCACCAACCAACCGAAGATATTTTCGGGACTTTGTTTGACCCCAAATCGGTAGAGCAATTATCACACATTATTGATTCAACAAATGCCAAGATTGTTATATCATCATCGTGGAGATATTCTGGTATAGCAAATATGCGCGCAATGTGGAAAGCACGCCAATTGCCAGGAGAAATATATGACATCACTTCATTGCATGTGGCAGATGATTATATCCAATCGCAAATGGAGAACAACCCCAATGACTTTGATTTATATGATGTAATGATATTAGCAAGGGAAATGGAGATTGCTTTGTGGTTAGAAGAACATCCAGAAGTTACAAGTTATGTTATCTTGGACGATCAATCCACTTTCCGCCAACTCAAAGAACATTTTGTGCAAATTAACCCAAAATCTGGCATTACAAATAAAGATACTGAACGAGTAATAACAATTTTAAATTAGAAATGATATGAGACAGTTATGTGAACACTTATTGAATGAGTTAATTAGTGGCAGACTTGCGTCTTTACTTGAGTATATTAAGGGAGACGCTGAGCTTAATATACAAATAAGAAAAAACTATATAAATGTATATTACAAAGGCGGAAACATTCTAAAAATAAACTCTCCAAAGAGTTTTGATTTTGATAAAATGTATTATAATGACTATCATACTATAAGTAGTACAGAGGCAAAAAAGTCCTTTGACTTGATACATGAATATAAGGAACAACAAAAGTCTCTTAAGTCTTTGCTTCCTCACAATCCTCAAGAATATTTTAAGCAAGCCAAAAAAGCAATGGATAAGTGGGATGTTGCTTTAAAGGATGTAGTACAACATAACGAAAAGAAAGAACAACAAGCAATAGCCATTGCCAATATGGCAGATACAGATTATGTTGTTTTAGACTTGGAGTATGCTGTGAGTAAGCAATCTGAGTTTGCATACGATGGTGGAGATGATAAAAAAGTTCCCCGTTTTGACATCATAGCTATTCGAAATGGCAGACTATTTGTAATTGAACTTAAAAAAGGCCTTGGAGCAACACATGGAAAGTCTGGAATAAAGTCACATATGAAATGTTATGACCATACAATAGGAAGAGACAACGAACATTTTTTTGTTAAGGAAATGCAGGCTTTGCTGAAACAAAAGCAAGAATTGGGTTTGTTAGATAAAACTTTGACTATAGAAGATACTAAGCCAGAATTCATTTTTGCTTTCGCTGATAAAAAAGATAAGGATGATTTTGAGGAATTTGCTGAAAGGTGTTTTAAAGTGGGATACGAGGGTAATTTCATATATATTGGCAACAATCATAAATTAACAGCAAAAATGTCAAGAAGAAAATATTATTATGCAGAGCGTCGTAAGCAAGAGGCTTTGTACGATGATAAATTTTGGGGTAGCACGCCCAATGGTGGTCATTGGACAATATTTAAAAACGGTCAAAAAATAAAAGTAGTAAAAAATCTGCCTTATATCTTGCACCAAAATTATAGTAAGGAAAATCTGTATGTTGATATTCGCGAGGACGCCTGTCAGTACTTCAAACAAAACAATATCTCATGGTGGCGCCAACAAGAAGATGATTATTCTCCAACAGGACATTTAGTGTCCTCACAAATCCATTGCCTTAATCATTTATTTGCAATACGCAAAGATGATAATGCTATTAAGCAACTGCTAAAAAAAGCAACAGGCATTGAATTTGATAAAATTTTGCCTACAACTATAGACAAACCAAATGATGGTTATATTGCTTTTGAATTTGCTTTAGATAACGAGCAATTACTTGGAGAAACTGATGAAGGAGCAAAACGCGGAGCAATGTGTACTTCTATTGATGCGATGATACGGGCGCAAAAAGATGATAAAATTTGGCTTATTCCTATAGAATGGAAATATACCGAAACATATAAGCGAGAAGACAAAACCAATCGAAAACGATTTAATAGATACAAACACCTAATCGAATGCTCCGAGCGACTAAAAACGCCGACAGACAGAATATCTCATTCGGTATATTTCTTTGAACCCAATTATGAATTAATGCGACAAACATTGTTGTGCGAGCAGTTGGTTAATCAAGAGTATGCTCACACATTCTTTCATATCAATGTTATACCTTCTGCAAATACAGAATTACGTAATGCAGTAGAAAAAGAATTTATTCCTATGTTGAAAGAAGAAGCAAAATTCCGCATAATTGACCCGCAAGAGTTGTTGAGTCCCATCGCTGAAGATAAGAACTATGAAGATTTAATCACTTATCTCCAGATTCGTTACTGGAAAAAGTAATTTTTTTCAAAAAAAATCTCATTTTCTTTGCGAGGGTGCCACAAGATGGCACTCTCTTGTTGTAATTTTGCAGCGAATTTCTTATTTCGTATTAAAAATACTCAAATGACAACTACAAAATCTATAAATTATGCGTAATATTACAATCACTAACATCTCCCCAGAAAATGAGTCAAAGAACCGTCTTCAAAAAATCGCCACTTTCCCCGAGAAAGATAGTATTGCTCATGATGTGTTTCAATGGGTGGGCGCAGAACATTCGCTTACTCTCTATGGCACTACTTATGATAAGGTGTATTTTGATGTGAAGTTTCCGTTGTTTAATGAAACGAGTGAGAATGAATCTGCTGAAGTATATTCAAAGATAGATATCGTGCTTATCAGCGATGACTGTATCAGTATGCTTTGCTTTGCAAGCAGCCATACCGAACATACTCACCACCAAGCAGCCGAATTCGCGGATGCTTATTTCATGCCCTCTTGCTACTATAATGATAATCCATACCGAACTTCTTTTATCAAATGGGCACTCCGCTACAATGAAAAGAAGAATGGCTATTTCGCTGGTATCAAGCAGAACATCAGCCATATTATTGGCATTACCAACATCTTGCACGACGCTGATGCTTTGGCTTGGTTCAAAGCTAATAATCCATTTATTGAGCCAGAAGTGTTAGCGCAAATCAATCAATATACCGAGATTATCTTCACCAATCTGCTATATTATCGCCCTGAAATTGGAACAAAAATCTATGGTGATCTTCACGCAAAGAAAAAAAACTATCCATATCTACTCGGAGAATTACTCTTCGACCGCCTACTATGTGCATTGGACGAACCTTTGCTCCTGTCCCGTTTCATCACAACTTATCCTGAACTCTTTGCAGAGATACAATCGCAAATGCCAAACGGACTTGCCGAATACCTTGATAACAAATATGTACTTACTAATCACGCATAATATGGAAAGAATAATTGCACAGAATCGAGATGAGATTATGCATATCATCCGAACATCTAAAAACACCCAAAGCGCTTGTTCACAAATTCAAAGACAATTTGAGGTTGGTTACATCAAAGCGAAACAAATTATCAATTATCTAAGTATGTCACCTCTGCAAATCCAATCTCAAAGTTCAATGTTTAATGATCTTATTAAAATCCCCGAAGGCTTTGAGTCTTTATCACAATACTTTATCGCCAGAGTGAACGCTGGTGCGGAGTTGCGATATGGATTAGAAAGGGTGTCGTGTGACAATGCATTACATGACCGTATCGAACATGAAGTAAAACAAATCTGTGATTTGAGGTTTGAATCCTATTTTCTTTTTATTGCAGATCTTCTGCATGAGACATTTGAAAATATGAACATCTATCATGGTCCAGGTAGAAGTTCTGTCGCAGGTTCGGTGGTTGCATATTGTTTAGGGATAACAGATATTGACCCTCTGAAATATGGACTGCTTTTTGAA
>CALZHO010000063.1 GCA_945787425.1 uncultured Bacteroidales bacterium | reverse complement strand
CCATTCCATTCTGCACCAAGATTATAGCACAGGTTCAGCCAATCGGTTACATCATTCTCAAAAAGCAGATATAGACTTGGGGCCACATGCAAGCTCTGATATGCCTCTTTGGTGATAGGTATAGCGATATTCGCCAAGAAACTAATTTTAGGTACAGCTTTCCAACCATCAAACACACGGATTTTAGTACCCAATATCAATGGCTCTACCTGATATTGCCATTGGGTGTAATTCCATTCTATAGTGCGGGATAAAGTTCCATCATACTCTAAGCGTAACTCCGCAAAGGGCGCTACGCCAAAGCGAAACATGGTCGTGGGCAATGTAAACGAGTGTTGACGATCTGCGTAATCCCATTGAAAGCCAGTCTCCCATTGAATGGTTTTGAACGGCAATACACCTACCCCTGTCGCCATACCAGGGCGATCCGCAGCCACAGATAGTGGCTCTGCGTTTTCTACATCCTGCGCTTGCATGCACTCCGCAGCGAATGTAAATAGTAATAAAAGTGATATTTTCTTCATGATTTTATTTCTTTGTAAGCCAGCGGAAACCCAATCCCGCTGACCTAATGATTTATTTACGCTTGCGTTCGCGAGCGATATTGTCTTTGCAACTCTCAATCTGACGCTTGATGGATTCAATTTGTCGGTCATGCGAAGCTGCGCGGTCAATTTTTGACTTGCGATAGGACGCTTTACCACTTGGTGTAGAAGCAAACTTCACCATGCGAGCGTAATACTCGTTGTCTTTTTTCTTTGCATCTTTCTCTTTTTGCAATTTGGCGCGCAAATCCACCATTTGCTTTTTGTAATACTCCAAACTCATAATGATTAGTTTTTAAGGGTTAATGATTGATATTTGATTTTTCTTTTAATTCGTCAATAGACTTTTGTAGTTCATTGAGTTTGGTCATGACATCATCGTTGTTGTCTGCCACCATTGCATCCACAAAAATCGAGTTGATGAATGACATGCCAATAATACCGCCTAAGATAAGCAATGCGCAAAAATACAAGCGTACAAACTCAGCCGCAATAGATGAAGCACCATAATACTCTGCAACGGTATTAGGTATTTCGTACCAACCTTCTACTGTGCATATTTGGAAAACTGCATAAATAGAGCGCAGAGGTGTTTGGAAGTGTTCTGGATCTGCTTCGCCAAAAAGACTACAGTTGAGCAGTCCAAAGATGACAATAATCACCGCAAAACTCAGTAATATTGCATATGATTGTCGCATGGCTTGTATAAACGCCTTAATCAGTTTGCTGAAATTAGGGAAGAAATGTAGCACACGGAAGAAGCGTAACACACGCAACAGACGGAAAATCATCAGTATCGACAAACTGGCATAACCATTAGGGATAAATGGCTCTATGATAGATGGGATAGACAGCAAGACCAATATACCGTCTAACCTGTTCCAGCCTTCGCGCCAATAACCACGTACCCCAAAATGAATATGCTTGACGAGCATTTCTATCAAAAAGATGAGCGTACAGGTCACGTCTATGACACTAATAGTTGTGCTTTGATAACCAGCCACCTGCATATAGATGATACAGGAGTTCAGAAGAATGACACAAAGAATAAACTTGTCATTCAAGAAGATTTTGTTGAATAATTGTCTCATGCAGTATTTTGTTGATGTTATTTTTTATCTTTCACTTTTCCGCGCTCATTCATCATATGCTCGCGCCATGTCTCATTGATAGCGGGATTGCCATCGATATTGAGCGGATAGGTGCCGTGCACAATACATATTGCTTCGATGCACTCTACCAAGCTCTCTTCTTCCTTGTCAATTACTGCCCACTCAAAGTAGCAGTCTTTCAGTATTTCATCCATCTGCTTTTCGTGAACGGGCTTATTGTACTCCTCATCCGTCAGCAGACTATGGATAGTTCTACGCAGGGTAGAGGTGTGTACATTGCCCGTACTATGCTGACAAAAGCGGCGATAACCATTGTTACTTTTGCCAAAATATAGTGCATAGTAGGTCTTTCAATCCCTGCACAATGTTGCAGGATTAAGTCTTTATAAGTTGCCATATTTTGAGATTTTTGTAAGCAGAGGAGCGGTCAAACTCCTCTGCCTTGTTTATATCCCATTCGGGGAGAGGGAGTTTACTTGAAGAGGTTTTTGATTTTGTTCTTCAAGCTGCCTTTAGCCTTGCGAGCTGCTGCCATGCGTGCTGCTGCTTCTTTACCCGCTTTGGTGCGTTGGTCAAGATGGCCATCTTGACGACGACCTGCCTTAGAAGACTTCTTAACGGTAGTTTTGCTGGCTGCTTTCTTTTGAGCTGCGCGCGCTTTCTTAGCGCGAGCTACCATTTCCTTATATTCCTTGGTACGTTTATCAACCTTACCAGCTGCTGTTTTTTGTATAGCCATAGTTGTAATAATTTTGAATTGGGTTGATTACTCTTCGATAATTAAGTCTTCCTCTTCATCGATGAACACATCGAGAATAGCTTGTGCATCGTTTTCGTCCACGCCAAGCAATTCAGCGAAAGTGAAGAAGTTCTCTACCTCATCCGATGACAAGAACGCATCAGAGCAGAGCATTTGCAAGCAGAGAGTCAAGATACCCTCTTTCTCAGTTGCATCCACTTGCTTAGCTGCCTCTTCCAAATGTGCAGTCAGTTCGTCGCCTGACATATTCTCGGTAGCAACGATGGCTGCCTCTAAATCTTGTGTGAGGGTCTTAGCATCCAAGAGATCCCCCATGTCTGCTACGAGCGATTGCTCAAACTCGCAGTACTCGCCATCAGCCCATACAGCTGCTGCCAAGAATGATGCTAATGCTTTAGAATTCGTTTTCATGTTTGTGATAGTTATTAAAGAGTGATTATTCGATAATAAATTCGGTACGGCGGTTTTCTGGTGCCATTGGGTTGTCTGCGTTCTTCAACTCTGAGCTACCCATACCAGCGTATGACAATTGCTCTACAGCTACGCCTTCGCGCTCTACCAAGAAGTCCACAGCTGCTTTCGCGCGTGCTTCAGACAGTTTTTGGTTGAAAGCCGCATCGCCTTCTGCTGAAGTGTGACCTTTGATTGTGAGTTTGATGTCGGTATGTGCATTCAGCACTTTAGCCAAATCGTGCAATACGAATTTTGCTTCCTCATTGAGATCGGCTTTGCCTTGCTCGAATTGAGCGGCGTTGAAGTTCTTCTCAATCTCAGCGATTTGTTGGATATAGAGGGTGTCGTGTACCACTACTACCTTCTCTACCTCTACGATTTGTGGTTCTGCCTTCTTGCCGAGGAGCAACCACAGGAGCAATGCTACTACTGCCAAGCCCAATACAGCAATGAGTGCCAACAACCATTTAGGCATACCTTTCTTGGCGGGTACAGGTGGAACATAGCCGTTGAGGTATTCCAATGTGTATTCACCACGTTTGCCAGCACCCTTTTCCGCAGCTTCGTATTTAGCTATTTCGATGTCATATAGTTTGGCTTGCTCTGTGATTTTCTCGAACATTTCTTTGGTCCACATTGGAACTGTGAAAGCGATCTCTGTTCCATCTGTCATGGTTAGGTAGAATTTGGTACGCTTCCATTCCTCTAACTGATTGTCATCGAAATCGGTAGTGGTGGATTGAGCCATTTTAGCCTTTTCTTCCATCGTTACAAACAAACCTAAGTTATCTTCGGTTTGTACAAATAAATTTCTTGGAAAAGCCTTGTTGATATCTTCCAATGTTGCATGAGGATACATTTTCAGATAAGCATCTACAATACCTAATGCTGCCCATTTTTGGGACTTTGCATAAACACGTACTTTACTTGCCATAATTGTTTTGTTTTTTATTTGTTGTTATGTTTGTTGCCCGCAACTTGAGGACTACGGGCGATATCCTATGTCATTTATACTTGCGTATTGTAGAGAAAAATGTCGTTTTTTTGCCCAAATGCTTGCGTATGTGCATTTTTTGTTGTACCTTTGCGGACAAATTAGGAGTTGTATTCCTAATTTGTCCATAAAGGCAATAATTATATGTATAGCAGAGAGTTACAACACAAACTTTTAGAGTTAAGTGAGCATTGGTCTATCATTTCTGTGACAGGACCACGTCAGTCAGGTAAGACTACATTGTGTAAAATGGCATTCCCAGATTACGAATATGTCAATTTGGAGCGTGCTACAACCCGAGCTTTAGTTGAACATGATATTGAGGGCTTCTTGCTACAATATCCCAATGGATTGATTATAGATGAAGCCCAAAATATGCCCGAGTTGTTTTCTGTTCTACAAGTGGTAGTCGATGAAAACAAATCATTGCGCTATGTGCTAAGCGGTAGTAGCGACTTCTTATTGATGCAAAATATATCTCAATCCTTAGCAGGTCGCGTGGCGGTTATGCGACTACTTCCATTGAGTTTGTCAGAGTTAGGCGATGATGCGAATATAGATGTCAATGAACTGATGTGGCGAGGATTCTATCCTGCTGTTTGGGGAGACAAGAAAGACCCACACACGGTATATGACAGTTATGTGGCTACATATATCCAGAAGGATGTACGACAGATTGTGAATATCAAAGACTTAAGTCTTTTCCGTCGTTTCTTGACTATTCTTGCTTCTCGAGTGGGTACGGAGTTTGTAGCATCATCTATCAGTGCGGAATTAGCTGTAGATTACAAGACTATTCAATCATGGATGAGTATATTGGAGACCTCATATACAGCATTTTTGCTACATCCATTTTATCGCAACATAGGTAAACGGCTGACTAAAACACCTAAGGTGTATTTCTACGATATAGGTTTGGTATGTTATCTCTTGGGTATAGAGACGGCTCAGCAGTTGGCTAATCATCCTTTGCGCGGTGCGATATTTGAGAATATGGTAGTTTGTGATATGTTGAAAGCGCGCTATAACCAAGGATTAGAGAAGAATATCTTGTTCTACCGAGATAAATATAGAGAAGTAGATATCTTGCAAGAAGAGGCAGGCAAAATACATGCTTATGAAATCAAGTCAGCGGAGCGTTTTCATCCTGACTTTTTGAATTCGTTGGACTATCTCAAAAGTCTGCTCAAAGATGATTTGTTGAGCATGAACATCGTCTATACTGGTCCTCAAAAGTCCATTGGTGAAACACACCTTATTAATTATAAGTCTATGACCAAGAAATAATTTTTAACTTTTCTCTACAATACGTCAAAGATCACTTTCCTCATTTTCATCCTCCCCTTTGAAGGGGAGTCAGGAGGGGGTTGTAAGCAGAGGAGAGATCAAACTCCTCTGCCTTGTTTATGGCTGCGACGGGATTACAACTTATATTCAGTGCTTATTCTGCGCCAAACACACTTGTTGATTCGGCGACTTTCCTCCTTATCCATTTCATAGACTCCTACAAAACGATAATAGTGTTGCCCAAAGATATTTTTCTTACGATAGAAGGTTATGCGGCGCTGATTGAGTGCTAAACAATTCTCTACATGTTGATTGCATTTTTGCTCATCAGACTTGTTGTACTCTATAATCTTTTCGCCGTCATCTGACATCTCATTAGCCCATATTGAATGTATGGCATTAGGCCACCATACAAAATCGCCATTGGGCAGCAGAACACCACCAGCTCGCAGAAATCCTCTTTTAGGTACTTTCGTTGCAAAGATGGTGCAAATATCATCCGTATTGGACAAGATCACACCATCTTCTACTTTGAGAATTCCCATAGTCTTGTAAGCATTAGGATTTAATACACCTACATGCCAG
>CALZHO010000062.1 GCA_945787425.1 uncultured Bacteroidales bacterium | reverse complement strand
TCATGATAATCCAGTTGTATAGTTTACGGATGATTATGTTTCCGGCGTTTTTTGGATTTTCTTGAATTGACTCAATGATAACATCTTCCGATAATACGATATCTTCGCATAGTTCAAAGTTTGAGATGATTTCATCAATTTTGTGAATAGTGTCAGGATATAACCTTAGGCAGTTGCAGATAAAAGTTTTTGTGTCCATATTATAGAGTATTAAGTAGCGCCAGCAATTGCTGACGCTACGATTATTGAAATTAGTAACTGCTGAATATGTAACCATCGGCTTCAAAGTAATCGCCGCTGGTTTCAAGATTTCTCCAAACGGCACTCCAGTCTATAAAGTTTTCTAAGAACTCTGGAATGTCGTAGATTTCTCTGAAGAGTTGTTCTGCGAAGTCTTCTGGGCTGTAGTAATGACCTTGGTATCTATCTTGAACGGTGCTAAGGTCTGCTTTGCTGTCGTAATGATCGAGATACGCTTGATATGCTTCTTTCATATCGTCATCAAGGTCTGCATATTCTAGGATTTTTTCAAATGTATCTTCGCCCATGCAGCTTTCGCAATACCAATCTTTTGGAAATCCCTCAAAATCTTGAAACATTAGTTCAGGATCCTCTTCGTCTGCATGGAGTCTTTCGCAGAACTCAATAAAGTCATCGTAATAGCGGAAAGTGGTTAGGTTTATCCACATTCCGTCGATAGACCCGTTGTTGTACTTTCCGTAGGTTCCGCAATAAACTGCGGGTTCGCCATTGAGTGTGGCACGGTGGTCATTTAACTCTTCTTGAGTTAAAGGCTCTCTAAATAATTTTTTAGCCATAAGATTAAATTTTTAATGAATTAATAATTATAGTGTATAAAACTTGCAAAATTTTTGTAAACTTGTAAAGTAGTAAGTGTATTAACTGAAAGTACTGATTATTAGGTGTTTTGTGTCTTACAAAATGTTTACTCGTTTTGTACACATTTACAAATTGATTTGTAAAGCGCCTTATCAGGCGCAAGAATAGTCTATAGTATCTACGAAGTAGATACAGTTATTCCCTTTTCACGCTGCTTACCCAAAGGGCTCTGATGAGTAAAGCCAAGGTGGAGATAACGGAAGCACCTTGGTATCTCAGCAGAGGGTTTTACCTTTGCAGCGCGAAAAGAGAATGACGATATAGACCGCCTAGAGGCGTGTGGTTTTGTTACGCAGTTGCTTGAGAAGCGTTGACCCTGATTTGGTCCTCGCTGAACAGGAACATAACCGGGCAGTATCGTTTACCATTAGCAGTCTCTTTGGGTTTGCCCCAAAAGAGATATGCGTGTTCCCCTTTGCGTATCGAGCAATTTTGGTCTTTCCACTCATCGAATGTATGGAGTTTTTTGCCTATAAGATTGTAGCATTCGCGTAGGAGCGTATTGATGGAGTAATCATCGCGCCCAGAGGCTTTTGCCATTTCTACGAGGCCGTTGCTTATTGTTTTTAAGTGTTCGCGATAATCGTGCATTTTACTTGTAATTTGATTTTGAGTTGTTGCGTTCATAGTTGTATAATTTTTATAGTTTGAATAATCGGTTGTTTTTTACTTTATAAGTTTCTGTTTGCCTTTCCTATAGGTCTGTAATGGTAATGGTGGTGATTTCTTGATTTGTCTTCTTTTTGAGATATTCAAGAATATCACTTAGTTTTCCAAATGAATTTCTTACATCGCCTATTTGTAGCGAAATGCCACCCCTGCCTTGTGCAGAGATGGCATAAAATTTTTACGATGAATAATCATATTATATTCGTTGATTACTTGTTTTTACTTCTACTACTTGCACTCCTTCTTCAATGGTATGAAAGTTTGTATTCATTGCAAGTGATTCAGCAATTTGCATAGCGTCATTTACGCCATGTCTTCTTTTGTCATAAGTGAATGTGATTTCTACATTCATTTTGACGGTGCATATTTCAAGATTTTCGTACATAATCGTAAGCGTTAGAATAGTCTGCCTCCTCTTGAGAAGAATCGGTCACAATATTTGTTTACTGTGTGGTCAATACGTTGTTGCAATTGTTGAGAGATTTGCACCTCTTTTTTTTCTTGATTTGTTGTCATACTAGTAATGATTTATTGTTGTTTATAATTGGTTTTGAGAATGTAGTGCATCAGTTTTTGGCGATTGGTATTATCTAGTTCAAGCCATAGTGCGAGGTCGCCTGCGAGAGTGCCTTGTGCTTCTCGCAGGTGGCAGAGTTTATTCCATAGATGTTCTCCGGGGATTTTCCCGAAACAATTTATGAATCGCTCTTTTGTAGTTTGATTGCACATCCAGTATGCATATCTACTGACCATTGTTGCTGCCTTAATAGCTTCACAAGATGGTTGTTCGTTGTACGTTTGAATGGTTGGATTATAAGTTTCTAACATAGTAGTGGTGATTTATGCTGATAAGGCAGCGTTTATAATTTGTTGTTTCTTATTGGCTTTGCGTATTTGCTTCATGTTCTTTGTTAGCAGCACAGCGATATCTTGATCATACTCTGTGGCTTTATTGTATTTGCCACGAATTTGTATGATTTTATAGTCATGTAAGCTGACCTCTATGGTCGCTATGCGCTCGTCTTGGTGGTTTCTTGCGGATAGAATGAGTGAATTGTATCTTTCCTTGTAAGATGCCACGCAGTGGTGCATAGCAATGCCTTCTTGAATATACTCCATTGGCGAGCGTAGCGGGCGTATAACCAATTGGTCATTTGAGAAGCAAAGATTGAGAAACGCTTGCATGTGTTGTATGAACTCGTTGAGTTTTTGTGCTGCAGTTTGCATTTCTGATTCGAGTTTTTTGATGCGTTTCCTTTCTTCGATACGCTTTAGTGCGTTGCGATATTGCGCAGATATTTTGTCGTGTGCTTGTATGAGGTTGTCAGGACATACATAATGTGGGTTATGTAAGTCTTTTTCCATCTCATATAGTTGGAAGATCATATCTCGCCACGCTTCAATATTGGTTATTTGATATTTGTGTCTTCGGCAAGCGCGCATAGCAGCCATAAGTTCTTTTTGATATGCTTCATCTTTTTGTGTAATCAAGTAGATGTAGTTATTTAGTCCATATAGGCGAATGTGCGTTGCTTCTTGGGTGCGATTGAGAAGGATATCGGTGTAAAGCTCGTCGATGTTCTTTTCTCTGATGAATAGAGAATTTGGGCTTATTGATTCTTCCTCTCCGCACCCATAGTACCAATCGAATGCATCTATGCCGTCGTAGCCTGCTTTTACAAGGTCTTCGTGTATTGAGAAATCTTTGTAGAAGCCTTCGCTTGGTATGTTACAGTCAAAGCGATCAAGGAATGTTTCTTTTCTTTTGGTCATTCTTTGACTGAGATTGATCCATTGGCTATGTAGTTGGCAGTAGTGGTAATTTTTTTTATTGATGCGACCGAATTTATATAATGTATGGTCTTTTACATTATACCATATTTGCATAAATTCCCCTACTTCGTATTTATATAAATTTTCTTCATATGGATAGGTTTCATAGAAGTTGTCGTTTATGCATTCGTGTTCGTCTAGGTAGCGTTTTTGTTCTTTTTTTGGTAGGGAATAAATTAGGTCGTACTCCCAATTCATATTCACATCGATTTCTACATCGAATTTGCGAATTACTTGGTAGTCTCCTATTGTATCGGTACCAAATACTGTTACGCAGTGATGGTCTGTGTATTCGCCATTGACGCAGCACTCTTGCATGCTTTGAATTTCTTTTATTCTGTCGGGCAACAATGTTTGCAGAGCCCGTATTTCTTGAAGTTTAGTCATAACTAAATTACTTTATAAGTTAATTTTATTGTTGCTCGGCAAGTAGTTTGTCGAGTTTTTCTTGTCCTGGGAATACCGCATTAAGGTATGGGTTTTCCTTGTTTAGATATGGATTGACAGGTGGGAATATGTCCATAGCGTGTTCTTTTTCGAACTTATCTATGGCAGCATTATTCCTTTGTTCCCATTGAGCCACCTGTTCATCATTTTTCTTTTGCCAAATTTCTTTCGCTTCCTGTAGGGTTTGAAGTTCTGATTTTGTTGGCTTCTCTTCTTTAGCAGGTTTGCTTGTAGTAGGCTTGGCTTTTTCTACCTTGGCGATGTTATCATCGCAGAAGTAATTGACTGCCCAGTCAAATACCGTAAACGATGTGATAGCTACTCGGTTTTGACCGTTTGCAGCTTTTTTTGCATTGTCTTCGATGTATGCCCAGCAATCATCGAAGCTTTTGCCCATAGCGTTTTCGGGGTACTTCTGCGCGAGTTTAAGGTTTGACTTGCGACGTTCGTCAAGGAATATCTTGACGATGTCTTTTTGTGTTTTACCTTTGGCTACTGCTTCGTTTTCAGCATGTTGAATTTTAAGATACTCGACGAGGTTTTTCACATCTTGTGATGAGGTTGTTTCGAGTAGGCTTTTAATTTCTTGCTGTGTCATAATTGTAATGATTATAATGTTAGTATTAAATAAATATATCTGTCCCTTTGTGGGCAGATATTAAGCAAAACTTAGTCCTCTTTTTGCGGAGAACCAATCGGTAGTACAGTTGAAATCTTCAATTTCGTCATAGTAACTTAAGTCCCAATCGGAAATTCTTTCTCTGATTTGTTTTACAGGCTGTTGAGCCATTTCCATTTCATAACTTGCCATTGTAATATAAATTTTAATGGGTTTGTAATAATTATAGGTGAGGACACGAACCTACAGAGAAACTATGTATGCTCAACGAGCATAGAGGTGTCCTTTTTTCACATTGCGGTACAACTGCGTATAGGGGCATACGAAATGCAAAGGCAGCGCATATTTTCGTTAAGAAAAATACTACCCGAATACTTGCAGGTGTGGAGATTTTTTAGAAAATATGAAGTCGTTTGCAGGATGAACCATACGCAGTACCTTTGCAATGCGAAAAGAGAACGCCAAAGAATAAAGCCGCTATGAAAAAGAGGGACAAGCAAAAAAAAGCGACCCCTTGTGGGATCGCCTTCGGATGGCAAAATTCAGCTATTAGCGTTTTGTGGATCGTTGTGGGTATTTGTCCGGGTGAGCAGCAACATATGCTCTGCGTTGTGCTGCAGTGCCTAATTCTTCGCGTTTTGCGTAGTACTCTTTGCGTTTCTTGCGATAATCGCTACGCATTTTGTTGAGTTCTTGGCGGGTGTGACCAGCATATTTCTTCCATTCGTCGGTCATGTTGCCTTTTTCATCGAATACTCGATAGTAGCTGTTGGTAGATGGCAAGCGTTTGAAGTAGTTTTCTGCTCCTCTGCGGCTATAGTCGCGATAGTAGTAAGAAGCGATACCTGGCTTACCCCCAAGGTATTGCAAGCGAGCAACGAACCAAATCTTGTTTTGTTTGCCTTGCTTGTTAGTTGTACTAGACTTGTGGAAGCCCATTACATAGGTTGCAACTTGTTTGCGATCGCTTTTGTCGGTGTAGTTGAGTTGTTTGCGCGCAACATACCATGTGTTGTCCTTTGGCATAGTGATTAATGCTGCAGGAACTTTGAAGTAAGGAACGCCATTTACCTTACTCATACCAGGCGCTAAGTAGTTGTGTCCGCCTGAAGTTTTCTTTTGTTTTTTTGTTGTAGGCATAATAATGTTAATTAGTTAGTTGATAAAAAAAGTACTTTTGGTTGTTTTAAGTCCTACCGGTGACTATATCATTACTGCGAAGCATTTTACTCCGTTTTTATATGCTACTGCTTTGATAGTTGACCAGCCTTGGCGATTATACTCGTTAGAGTTGGTGCGG
>CALZHO010000061.1 GCA_945787425.1 uncultured Bacteroidales bacterium | reverse complement strand
AAACTACGAGTGGGTGCTGGGTGGACAAGGTGCAGTGCTGCAAGCAGCAGTCAACGCACTCGCTACCATCGCACCTGTGTACGTAGGTATCAAATGTTGCGCAAGCGCACCTATTTTCCGTGGCTTGACCAACTGCGAGAAATACGAGGTGAAAGGTCCTCACCCAGCAGGCAACGTAGGTGTACAAATCAACCACGTGGCTCCTATCGCTAAGGGCGAGACCGTTTGGACCATCAACATCCAAGACCTCGCACTCATCGGTCGCCTCTTTACCAAAGGTATCGTGGACATGCAAAAGAAAGTGGCGCTCACAGGCCCTCTCGCCAGCGGTGCACAATACTACAATGTATTGCCAGGCATGCCACTTAGCGCCATCTTCACCAGCAACATCTACAAAGGCTGCCACGCTCGCCTCGTAGCAGGCAACGTGCTCTCTGGCCACCAAGTATGCGCGGATGAGATGGTTAGCATCTACGACAACCAATACACCGTACTCGCTGAGGGTGACGAGACCCACGAGTTCATGGGATGGATCATGCCACGCTTCAATAGTTTCAATGCAGGCAAGACTGACCCTACTAAGATGCTGAACAACTGCGTGACCGAGTGGCTCTTCGGCAAGAAGAAATACAACTGGGATGCTCGCCTCAAAGGTGGTCGCCGTGCGATCATCGTGAGCGGTGAGTATGACAAAGTATTCCCAATGGATATCTATCCTGAGTATTTGATCAAGGCAATGATTGCTGGCAACCTCGACAGCATGGAGCAACTGGGTGCATACGAAGTAGCACCAGAGGACTTTGCGCTTTGCGAGTACGTATGTACAAGTAAGATGCCATTGCAAGCCATCGTTCGTGCCGCATTGGATAACTTAAAAAAGGAGATTGAGTGATGCTAAAGAAATTACATAACATAGTAGAGAAACTTCGCCCTACCTTCTCAGAGGGTGGCAAGTTGTCCGCGCTGCACTCGTTGTTTGACGGTTTCGAGACGTTCCTCTTTACCCCAAACACTACCGCTAAGCGCGTAGGTTCGCAGATCCACGATGGTTCGGATAGCAAGCGAACAATGATTCTTGTGGTAATGGCACTCGTTCCAGCACTGCTCTTTGGTATGTTCAACGTAGGTTACCAACACTTCCTTGCTACTGGTGAGTTGGTGCGTGGCGCTATGACCTGCGCAATGTTCTGGAAGGCGTTCGCATTTGGTGCGTTGGCTGTGTTGCCATATATCATCGTTAGCTATGGTGTAGGTCTCGGTATCGAGTTCACCGTAGCACAATGGAAGAAAGAAGAAATCCAAGAAGGATTCCTCGTATCAGGTATGATTATTCCACTTATCGTGCCAATCAACACGCCTCTCTGGATGGTGGCTGTGGCTACTGCTTTTGCGGTAATCTTTGCAAAAGAGGTATTCGGCGGTACAGGTTACAACATCTTCAACGTAGCCCTTATCGCGCGCGCGTTCCTCTTCTTTGCTTATCCTACCCATATGACTGGTGACAAGTGCTTCGTTCGTACCGAAGGTACTTGGGGCTGGGACAACGGACAAACCCTCGTGGATGGTTTCTCTGGTGCTGCCCCACTCACCCAACTCGCTACTTCTACCGAAGCTAACCTCCTGCCAGTGGACTTCTGGACTGCCTTCAACGGTTTGATTCCAGGTTCTATTGGTGAGACTTGCTGTTGGGCTATCTTGCTCGGTGCTGCATTGCTCATCGTGACGGGCGTAGCAAGCTGGAAGACCATGCTTAGCATCTTCGCTGGTGGTGCACTCACCGCTTGGCTCTTCAACCAATTTGGTGCGGAGACTGCTGTGGCTAACTACCCATGGTACATGCACCTCGTTACAGGTGGTTTCATGTTCGGTGCTGTCTTCATGGCTACTGACCCTGTTACCTCTGCTCGTACGGAATGCGGTAAGTGGATTTATGGTGCATTGATCGGTTTCATGGCTGTAGTGATCCGCGTACTCAACCCTGGTTATCCAGAGGGTATGATGCTCGCTATCCTCCTCATGAACGCTTTTGCTCCACTCATCGACTGGTGCGTAGTGCAAGTGAATATTAAGAAACGTATGAAACGCGCTAAAATTTAATGAATATGGCACAGAAGAAATTTGTATGTTCCGTTTGTGGCTATGTTCACAACGGCGATAAGGCACCTGAGGTTTGCCCAATATGCAAGCAATCTGGCGTCTTTGTAGAAGAGAAGAAAAATGGTCTGGATACCAACAGCAACGTATACACCATTATCTATGCTACTATCATCGTAGTTATCGTGGCTGTATTGCTCGCTTTGGTAAGCCAAGTGCTCAGCCCTCGCCAAGAGGCTAACCGCTTGCTCGACCAACAAAAGCAAATCCTCGTAGCCCTCAACCAAAACTACGACAACACCGATCCTGCTGCACTCTACCGCTCTTTGGTTAACGATACCATCGACGTGAACGGTGCTCCTGTATTTGTAGCTAACATCGAGGGTAATACCAAGTACGTACTCAAACTCCACGGTGCGGGTCTTTGGGGCGGTATCGGTGGTTATTTGGCTTTGGATGCGGATAAGAACACTATCTACGGTATCAACTTCAACCACGAAAGTGAGACTCCAGGTTTGGGTGCTGAGATCGTAACAGAGAAGTTCCGCAGTCAGTTCCCTGGCAAGCATATCCGCAATGCGGCTGGCGAAGTAGTTTCAGTAGCTGTGTTGAAAGCAGGCAAAGTGGCTGATGGTCAAGAGCAAGTAGATGCCCTTTCTGGTGCAACTATCACATCCGACGGCGTGAGCACCATGATTGCTACCAACCTTGCTGAGTATGCTGAATTCTTGAATAACATTGATAACATCAACAACGCGAGCGACAGCGAGCCTACAACGTGCGAAGCACCATGTAACGTGAGCGACAGCGAACCTACAACGTGCGCAGCACCATGTAACGTGAGCGAAGCGAACCAACAACGCGAAGCCACTAACGTGAGCGAAGCGAACTTAAATACGGAGGAATAAGTTATGGCATTATCTCAAAAAACAAAAGAGGTGCTCTTTGGCCCTCTGAACATTAACAACCCAGTGGTTGTTCAAGTGTTGGGTATCTGTTCTGCATTGGCTGTGACCGTGCAACTGAAGCCAGCGTTGGTAATGGGTATTGCCGTTACTATCATCGTGGCTATGGCGAACGTAATTGTATCACTCATTCGCAACACTATTCCAATGCGAATCCGTATTATCATCCAATTGGTGGTAGTAGCAGCGTTGGTAACGCTCGTAAGTGAGGTGCTGAAGGCCTTTGCTTATGATGTAGCAATGCAGCTGAGTGTATATATCGGTTTGATTATTACAAACTGTATTCTCATGGGACGTCTTGAGGCGTTTGCTATGACCAACAAAGTGTGGGATTCTTTCCTTGATGGTCTTGGCAACGGTTTCGGTTATGCGATCATCCTTGTGATTGTAGCATTCTTCCGTGAGTTGCTGGGAGCTGGCACTTTGCTTGGTTTCCGTGTCATACCAGAGAGTTGGTATGTAGCTAATGGAGGATTCTATGAAAACTGCGGTATGATGATGATGCCAGCGATGGCGCTGATTCTCGTAGCATGTATAATCTGGGCTCATCGTGGCTATAATAAGGAGTTGAAGTAATATGGAACACGCTATTAGTTTATTTGTTCGCAGCATTTTTGCTGACAACATGATTTTCGCATACTTCTTGGGTATGTGTTCATACTTGGCTGTGTCCAAGAATGTAAAAACCAGTGCTGGCTTGGGCGTAGCAGTCATCTTCGTGTTGACGATCACCTTGCCTGTAAACTACTTGTTGCAAGTGCATGTGCTTAACCCACTTGGTTTGGGTTACTTGTCCTTCATCCTCTTTATTGCGGTGATTGCAGCGATGGTGCAACTTGTGGAGATGGTGGTGGAGAAGTTCTCTCCTTCGCTCTATGCTTCGTTGGGTATTTTCTTGCCTCTGATTGCTGTAAACTGCGCCATCATGGGTGGTTCGCTCTTTATGCAACAACGTATCTTGCTCGAGCCAGAGAACGTGAAAGCAATTGCTAACCTTGGTGATGCGTTTGCTTACGCATTAGGTTCTGGTATCGGATGGTTGCTCGCTATCGTCTGCCTCGCAGGTATCCGCGAGAAAATGGAGTACAACGACGTGCCACGTCCATTGCAAGGTTTGGGTATCACCTTCATCGTAGTAGGTTTGATGGCTATGGCATTTATGTGTTTTAGTGGTTTGAACATTTAATAGGAGGACAAATCTATGAATATTACAGCTATTCTCTACGCAGTAGGCGTATTTTTGGCAGTGATTCTGCTGCTGGTCGTTGTCCTCTTGGTGGCTAAAAAATACTTAGTACCTTCGGGCGACGTGAAAGTGGTTATCAACGGTGATAAGGAATACCATATCCCAGCAGGTGGCACCTTGCTCGGCGCTATGGGCGAAGCAGGCGTACACTTGCCATCTGCTTGTGGTGGTAAGGGTTCTTGTGGTCAATGTAAGTGCCAAGTGCTCGAAGGTGGTGGCGAGATCCTCCCTACTGAGACGGTTCACTTCACCCGCAAACAACAAAAAGACCACTGGCGTCTTGGTTGCCAAGTGAAAGTGAAAAGCGATATGCAACTCAAGATAGACGAGTCTGTGCTCGGTGTTAAGGAGTGGGAGTGCACCGTTATCAGCAACCGCAACGTGGCTACCTTCATCAAGGAGTTCAAGGTGCAATTGCCTCCAGGCGAGCACATGGACTTCTTGCCTGGTTCGTATGCACAAATCCTCATCCCTGAGTACGATATTGATTACAACAATTTCGACCGCGAGTTGATTGGTGACTTGTATGTACCAGCATGGGAGAAGTTCGGACTCTTTGGCTTGAAGCAAAAGAATACTGAGGCAACTGTGCGCGCATATTCTATGGCTAACTACCCAGACGAGGGTGATATCATCACCTTGACCGTGCGTATTGCTACTCCACCATTCAAACCAAAAGAGCAAGGTCCTGGCTTCATGGATGTACCATGTGGTATTGCTTCTACTTATATCTTCAACCTCAAACCAGGTGATAAGGTGACGATGTCAGGTCCTTATGGTGACTTCCACCCAATCTTCGATAGCAAGCGTGAGATGATTTGGGTCGGTGGTGGTGCTGGTATGGCTCCATTGCGTGCACAGATCATGCACATGTTGAAGACCTTGCACACGCGTGATCGTGAGATGCACTATTTCTATGGTGCTCGTGCTATTGATGAGGTATTCTTCATGGAGGACTTCTTGGCATTGGAGAAGGAGTATCCTAACTTCCATTTCCACTTGGCATTGGACCGTCCAGATCCTAAGGCAGATGCTTTGGGTGTTAAATATACCGCTGGCTTCATTGCTCCAGTCTTGGGCGACACCTATCTGAAGCAACACGACGCTCCAGAAGACATAGAGTACTACCTCTGCGGCCCTCCTATGATGGCAAAGACTGCGCTTGACTTGCTCCACTCGCTGGGTGTAGAAGATGATATGATTATGTTTGACAATTTCGGCGGATAAACCACCAAAATTAGACCGCTTCGCTGTTAGACGTTAGACCGCCTGATGGGCTGTTAGACGTTAGATAGCGGAAATAACAATAGAGGGCTCACAAAATGAGTCCTCTATTTTTATTTACCCTATTGATTCCTGAAATTATCGTACACGATGTTTCATTTGTTAACAGTCACGCGCGCATATATGTGTACGCGTTATTTATTTAGGGTGGACTTGAGGTAAAACAGAACCATATATCGTCTATTTTGCTACTTCGACTTTACAAAATAAATTATTGGTCATTTTTGACCAACAA
>CALZHO010000060.1 GCA_945787425.1 uncultured Bacteroidales bacterium | reverse complement strand
CACTACGCCAAGCAGCAAAGTGGCTGTATGCGTCATCCCAACCGACGAGGAATGGATGATTGCGTCTGATACACAAGCTTTATGCTAATTAAATTATTGTTGAACCAAGAGTCAGGAACCAAGAGCAAAGACTAATCAGTCTTGACTCATGGTTCTTGATTCCTTCCTCAAAAAATTAAGAACCTTGAAACCTATCATTTATCAGTTGCTGCCGCGTACCTTCACTAACTACAACGAGACGCGCCGTCATAATGGTACGCTCCAAGAGAATGGCTCAGGTACGCTGAACGCCATTACCCCCAAAGCCCTGCGCGCTATCCGCGACTTGGGCGCAACGCATGTGTGGTACACAGGCGTTATTCGCCATGCCACTGCGCAATACAACACTCCTGCTATTGTCAAAGGCAAGGCAGGCAGTCCATATGCCATCACCGATTACTACGATGTACATCCCGACTTGTGCGAGGATAAACGTCGTCGTATGAAGGAGTTTACCGATTTGGTTGAGCGCACCCACAAGGCAGGTATGGATGTCATCATCGACTTTGTACCTAACCATGTGGCACGCGAGTATCACTCTACTTGCAAGCCCAAGGGCGTTGTGGACTTGGGTGCTAACGATAATCCAGATTGGGCTTTCTCGCCACTCAACAACTTCTACTACATGGGCGAGCCTTTCGCTCCGCATTTTGATATAGAGGGCTATCAGGAGAATCCTGCCCGTGCCACAGGCAATGACTGCTTTACTGCCCATCCGTCCAAAGATGATTGGTATGAGACTATCAAACTCAACTATGGTGTTTTCTACCAAGGTGGCGGAGAAAAGCAATTTGACCCTATTCCTGACACTTGGCACAAGATGTTGCACATCTTGCTCTTCTGGGCAAGCAAGCAGGTGGATGGTTTCCGTTGTGATATGGCAGAGATGGTACCTGTGGAGTTTTGGACGTGGGCCATTGAGCAGGTTAAAAAGGAATATCCCAATATCCTTTTCATTGCCGAAGTGTATAATCCATCGCTCTATCGCGACTATCTGGCTGCTGGTTTTGACTACCTATACGATAAGGTAGGCATGTACGACTACCTGCGTGGCGTGACCAGCAAGAATTGGCCCGCCGAGGGTATTACCCAACAATGGCAGAAGGTGGACGACATCCGCCATCATATGCTCTATTTCTTGGAGAACCATGACGAGCAGCGTATCGCCAGTGGATTCTTCTGCGGACGAGGTATGTGTGCAGAGCCAGCTATGATTGTGGCTGCTACCTTGGGTACTAACCCAGTGATGGTGTATGCAGGACAAGAGCTGGGTGAGAAGGGTATGGATGCTGAGGGCTTCTCTGGTATGGACGGCAAGACTACTATCTTCGACTATTGGGGCATCAAGTCGCTACAAGCATGGACTAATCGTGGTAAGTTTGACGGTGCAGGACTGAGCGAAGAGCAACAAACGTTGCGCTCTTTCTATCGCCAACTGCTGCGTCTATCACGTACCGAGAAAGCCATCACGCAAGGCGAGATGTACGATTTGGTGTATGCACAAGGCGAGGGCTTCAACAAGCACGAGCACTATGCTTATATCCGCAAATACAAACAGCATACCCTATTGATAGTGCTCAATTTTGATGACCACCAGACGGATATACAAGTGCGTATTCCGCAGGAGGCATTCGAGTATTTGCAACAACCCGAATACTCTCTGGTAGAAGCAGTGGATTTGCTCACTGACACACGATATACATTCCCACTCTCTCCGCATACACCTATATGCCTCACTTTGCCTGCATGGAAAGGAGTGATCTTGAAGGTGAGAAGCTAATTATGGTTGAAAGTGTAAAGTTTATAGTTTAAAGGCACGGAATATACGGCTACGCCGTCCTGCCTTTACACTTTACACGAAATACCCTACACTCATATATGAAACGACTTGCAGAAATCATCAAACCCTATTTGCGGCTATTGCGCGTGGGTAATTTGGCTTTCTTAGCTATCCTATTATTCGTTATGGAGAAATGGGTAGCTACACCGTTGCTACGATTGGCTCAATTCAGCGAACAGATGCCTTGGTGGGTACTCCTATTGCTCATACTGAGCACTGTGCTTATTGCAGCAGGCGGATATGTAATCAACGACTATTTTGATGTGAAGATTGACCGTATCAATCGCCCTGATGAGATGGTTGTGACTCGCCATATCTCACGCGATGGTGCCATGCGCATATTCCAAGTGCTGACTGCTGTGGGTATAGCCGTAGGGCTGGTTGTGGCTTGGTGGGCAAGGAGTTGGACATTGGCGATGATATATATTGTGATCCCAGGTCTCTTATGGTTCTATTCTGCCAGTTATAAACGCCAATTGCTGGTGGGCAATATGGTGGTATCTTTTGCGTCGGCGCTCGTTCCGCTATTGGTAGCAATAGCAAATGCTGATTACCTGCGTCACCTATACGGCGAAGCGCTGCAATATACACCTATTGTGGGGCAGTTGTATGTATGGATTAGCGGTTTTGCCATGTTCGCCTTTCTCATCACACTTGCCCGTGAGATGGTCAAGGATATTGAAGATATTGCGGGCGATCGAGAGATGGAGTGCCGCACAGCCGCTATCGTGTGGGGAGAAAAGGTCACCAAGATAGTTGTTTCTGTTCTTATGATTATCACCATGGCGCTTATTGCTTATCTGGTTTGGGCTGTATTACCCTTCCCCAGCGATTGGAAGAGTTTCTCCACGCGCTATGCCCTTTTCGGATTGATGGTGCCTATCTTGTGTGCTATTGCGCTACTTTGGGCAGCCAAGACGCCATTGGAATACCGTCGCACGCAACTCGTCATCAAGTTCGCTATGTTTATGGGCGTCATGTATAGCTTTGTTATTCAGCAAAATATTATATAGTTTAAAGTGTAAAGTTTATAGTTTAAAGGCACGGGATATACGGCTACGCCGTCCTGCCTTTACACTTTACACGAAACACCCTACACGAAACACCCTACACGAAGCACCCTACACGAAGCACCCTACACGAAACACAACATGAACCTCATCCTCGGTAGTCAAAGTCCTCGCCGTCGCGAACTGATGGCGGGTTTAGATATTCCCTTTACCTGTGTTACGATTGATGCAGATGAATCGTACCCAGCAGACTTGCAAGCAGGTGATATACCATTGTATATATCGCGCGCAAAGGCGCGCGCCTACGCGGGGCAGTTGCAACCTGATGACTTGCTTATCACTGCTGATACTATTGTTTGGCTCAACGGACAGATGCTGGGCAAGCCCCAATCCAAAGCAGAAGCCAAGCATATGCTGGCGCAACTGAGCGGTCAGACTCATCAGGTATATACAGCAGTCTGCTTCACTTGGCTACATACCACTCCACACCATGTTGCGCAACCTCTACACGATTCTTTCGTGGATTGCACAGACGTGACTTTTCGTACACTTACGGCAGAGGAAATTGACTATTATGTAGAGAAATACATGCCCCTTGACAAAGCAGGGGCATATGGTGTGCAAGAATGGATTGGCTATGTAGGCGTCACACGTATGGAGGGCTCCTATTTCAATGTGATGGGTTTTCCCATCGGCAGAGTATATGAGTGGCTGAACACCCATAACTGATCACCTACAATCTCTCCCCTAACACACTGTACTTCACCCCATGATGGAGAATAACGAGACGGTTATTCTCCATTTGTTTTATCACTTCGGTGCTGGTAGTAGGTGTTTCGATGTGGGTCATATCGGTTCGGCGGACACCATATACTTCCACTTCATAGAGGGATGAGCCATAACCCGTGTTGCGTTGGTGGCATAGGATACGTACATAGCGTGCGTCGGTAGCGCCTGCGGGTAGAAGAATATCCTGCGTCCCGCCTTCTGCATTGGTGGCAATATAAGCAGTGGTATATTCTACACCGTCAATGGAGAGTTGGATATCGAAGTGCGTAGCGTAGGCCGCTTCCCAATAGAGTTTCACGCGATTGACAGCATAGGTATTCAGTAGGTCAATAGTGAGCCATTCGCCATCTTGGAAGCGCGATGACCAGCGGGTATCGAGGAGTCCGTCAGTGGCTTTATCGCTACTGGTGCCACCATTCTCGCTACCCGAACAGGTAGTAGGTTTGCCTAATGCAAGATTGAGGTCGGCAAAGTCCACTACGTGTATATAGGCAGTGTCGGTAAAGCCGCCTAAGGAGACAATGAACTGATGATCGCCTAAGGTGGTGGCTTCGTAGAGTTCGATTGTTTCGATTTCGGTGAAGCCAAACTGATTGATAGCCGACACGGTGAAGCGTTGGGTATCGCCCAAAGGCAGAGTGACGTACTTAGGCGAAACGGAAGTAGCGGTGATTTGTTCTGACTCCATGACCACGAACGTGCGCGAGGCGGTGATGTTGCCAACGGTGGCGGTGAGGCGTATCGTGCCCGTGGTGGTAGGTTGGAGGCGATGGCCCTGTATGGTAGCACCTTCGGCGGAGAGCGTAGGTTGACAGGTGATTTCCTCGCCTAAACGATTGTAACCTTTTACTTCGAAAAGTACTTCTTCGTTCTGTGTCAGGGCGTCGCGGTCGGCATAGATAGCCATGCCAAAGAGTGCGTTATTATCCCCTGCGAGCGGCATACCATATGCCTCCAACTCGTAGAGCGAAGTGCCATATTGGGTAGCGCGGGTGAGTCCCACCAAGGTGATATAGCGTCCCTTCTGAGATAGTTCGATGGTTTGGACACCGCCTGATGAGGTGAAAGGTGTAGAGTGTAGGGTGTAAAGTGTAGAGGCTATGGGTATGGTATCAGTGATCAATAGGGTAAAGGAGTTGGCATAGGCTGCTTCCCAGCGCAGAGTAATGTGGTCGATGAAGCAGGATTGGAGAAGGTCGATGGTGATATACTCGTTGTCGTTGTGCGCAGAGCCCCAACGGGTGGAGAGGTCGCCATCATTGATGCCTGTGGGCAGTGTGCCTGCGTTCTCGTAGCTGCTGGCTGTGACAGGTTTTCCCAAAGCGATATTAGGGTATGGAGGTAGTACTATGACGGTGTCGCGCACCGTGAACTGACCCTCGTAGGTGATGATGTATTGCCCTGGGGTGGAAGGTGCGAAGTGGTAAGTCCAATCCAGAGGATATGCCTCGCCATATTGGTCGGTAGCGGCGATGGTAAAGTCCACTGTGTTGCCCAAAGCGAGATAGTCGATAGCGGGTTGGATAGTGGCGGAAGCTATATAAGGCAATGCACCTACGCGGATAGGTAGGATGGACTCCATTGATTGGTAAGTAGCGCGCACTTCGGTGAGTTGAGCAGTGGCAGGTGCGGTATAATGGATAATACTATCAGCGCGGAAGGTGGCACCATATTGGTCGAGGAAGCGGAGTGTATAATCGTTGGTGGAGTTAGGTAGCACTACGGATGGTCCTTCGAGACGGATTTCGGTTAATGTTGGTGAATCGGTGAAGAGGGTCAGGCGACGTGCTGGCGCAACGAACTCTCGCCTTATCGCCTCATCGCCTATCGTCTGAAAGTGCACCGTAATCTCCTCGTTGGAGGCGTTATAGACAGCGTAGGTGGTTTTGCCAGTGAGGGAGTCGGTGTATGCCGCAGCAAGGGGGTAGTCGGCTTGGATGGAGTGGTTTTGATGACCGTAGGCACGGAGTGAGTGTGCGAGTAAGTAGGTGATACCACCTGTATCGGGGTTCTTGGCGAGGGCTTTGCCCATCTGGCGCATGCGTGTCCATACGTGGGCAGCAGAGTCGGGGTCGAAGAGTGCGAGGTAGGAGAGGCAGACATTGCCCAATCCTGGCTCGTCGCCCAGTCCGCCTGTGGATGCTTCGTAGTTACCTACCTCTTTGGCGGCATACATTTGTGTGTAGTC
>CALZHO010000059.1 GCA_945787425.1 uncultured Bacteroidales bacterium | reverse complement strand
AAACGTCAGGGCATCGAAGTGATGGTGGCATTGGATATTTCCAATTCCATGCTCGCCGAGGATGTAGCCCCCAATCGTCTTGATCGTGCAAAACAAATGCTGAGCAAGATGATTGACAACATGGTGGATGACAAAGTGGGATTGGTAGTGTTCGCAGGCGAAGCGTTTACGCAATTGCCTATTACATGCGACTACGTATCGGCGAAGATGTTTTTGCATACCATCTCACCCAAACTGATTCCTACTCAAGGAACTGCCATCGGCACAGCATTGCAAACAGCTATTCGTTCTTTCGGCAGCCAAGAGAGCGATGCGGGTAGAGCCATCATTCTCATCACCGATGGCGAGAACCACGAAGATGATGCCATAGCAGCAGCTAAGCAAGCGCAGGAGTTGGGCATACAGGTATTTGTAATAGGAATAGGTAAGCCCGAAGGTTCGCCTATACCTGTGCCAGGCACCAACGACTATATCAAAGATCGTAGCGGGCAAGTCGTGGTCAGTCGCCTCAACGAGGAGATGTGCCAAGAAATTGCTCAAGCAGGTAAAGGTGCGTATGTACGTTGCGACAATACCAATACCGCTATGCGTGCATTGCAACAAGAGTTGGAGCGCATTGCTACCACCGACCTTGAAACAACCATATATGCCGACTACAACGAACAATATCAATCCTTCGTGCTGATAGCACTATTGTTACTGGTAATTGATTTCTTTATCCTCATGCGACAAAATCATCGCCTTAGTCGAATGGACTTGTTCAAAGAAAAAGCTGAAAAGTAAAAACGGAAAAGTGAAAAAGTATGCGAATTTTAGTTACTATCATATCATTATGCGTGGCCTCGCTGCTGTTTGCGCAGCAGGAGAGTAGCGATGTGCGCCGAGGCAACCTGCAGTACAACGACTCCAACTACACCGAAGCTGAAGTAAACTATCGTCGAGGATTGGAAAAGAACAACCAATCGTTTGAAGCGCACTTCAACTTGGGCGATGCCCTCTTTCGCCAAGAGAAATACCCCGAGGCATTAGAGCAGTATGCAGAGGCCGAAAAACTGCTAAAGGCGGATGATAAAACAAGAAAAGAAAAAGTGGATAGCCGCTTGGCTGACACCTATCATAATATGGGTAATGCACTCTATGCACAGCAGCAATATGATAAAGCCGTAGCTGCATATCAACAATCATTGCGATTGAACCCGAAAGATCATGACACGCGCTATAATCTGGTGAAAGCCATGCAACAATTGCAACAGCAACAGCAGCAACAGAATCAGCAGCAGAATCAAGACCAACAACAACAGCAACAACAAAACGATTCCACTCAACAGCAACAACAGCAAGAGCAACAGCAGCAAGAGCAACAACAGCAGCAACAACAACCAAATCAGCAGCCCGAGCAAAACGAACAGCATATGGACAAAGAGACTGCCGAACAGATTTTGCAGGCACTGGAACAAGATGAACAAGAGACACAAGAGAAACTTCAACGCCAACAAGGCAAGAAACGTCGCGTAGAAAAAGAATGGTAAGATTATGAAAAAGATACTATCAATATTATTTATTTGCAGCATGGCACTCATCACCTATGCTGCTGATGCAGTGGAGTTCAAGGCATCAGCACCTGCACAGGTGATTATGGGTAACCCCTTCCAACTTACCTACTCGGTGAACCAACGTGCCAAAGACTTGCGCGCACCCGAGTTTGTGGACTTTGACTACATCGCGGGTCCATATACTTCGCAATCGTCTTCCACATCGTTTGTGAATGGTAAACGCACTTCGTCGTTCACGCTCACCTACACTTATACCCTTATACCTAATAAGGAAGGTACATTTACTCTACCTCCTGCCACGATTAAGGTAGATGGCCAGCAATATACATCCAATGGTGTACGTATCACCGTACTCCCACCCGATCAGCCATCCAACATGAGTACAGCAAGCCAACAGAGCAACGCGAACGCATCGATACAACCACGCGAAGCCACTAATGCGAACGCAGAAAACATCTTCATGCGTACACTCGTTAGCAAAACCAAAGTGCACGAGCAAGAAGTCATATTACTGACCTACAAACTCTATTTTGCAGGGGTAGATGTTGCTCAATTTACCAACAACACCCGTCTGCCTGAGTTCAAAGGATTCCTCAAACAGGAATTGGAGATTGGGGAGATACAAACTGAGTTAGAGCATTACAATGGTCGCAACTACCAGACTGCTGTCATCTACCGCACCCTACTCTTCCCTCAACGCAGCGGCGACATCGTCATTGATCCTGCGCAATTCGAGGCGGTACTCCGCGTACAAAATCGCGCCCAAGTACGTAGTATCTTCGATGATTTCTTCAACAGTTATACCACTGTAGCTAAGCCACTTACAGCACCAAGCGTGACCATACACGTATCCGAACTGCCTGCTGGCAAACCCGCTGGTTTCAGCGGAGGCGTCGGTCAGTTCGCGATCAACAGCCGCATATCCAACACCGATTTGCAAGCCAACGAAGCTGTTACTCTCACACTCACTATTCAGGGAACTGGCAATATGAAGCTGCTGAAGACACCTGCAGTTGATTGGCCAGAAGGTTTTGAGGTTTATGACCCAAAAGTAACCAACAATTTCAAGAACTCTCTTTCGGGTGTCAGTGGTACAAAGACCATTGAGTATCTGGCCATTCCACGCGCTGGGGGCACATACACTATTCCTGCCGTGCAATTTGCCTACTACGACACCCAAGCCGACACCTACAAAACGCTCTCTACCCCCGAATATACGCTCAACATTGCGCGTTCTGCCAACGAAGAAAGCAGTGCTGCTGTAGTCAATAATTTCGTACAAAAAGAAAACATCCAACAGTTTGGCAGCGATATCCGCTATATTTATACCAACGACCAGCCAAGATTCATCCAGCAAGCGTCCTCCATCACATTTGGTTCACTTGCCTTCTGGGCTTGGTATGGTGCACCTTCGTTACTCGCAGCCATATTGTTCTTCCTCTTCCGCAAGCAGATCAAGGAGAATGCTGATATCACCCGCGTTCGCTATAAAAAAGCCAACAAAGTGGCACAACGCCGACTGAAAGCAGCAGAGAAACTCCTCAAAGAGAATCAAAAAGAGGCATTCTACGAGGAGATTGAGCGAGCAGCATGGACCTACCTCAGCGATCGTCTGTCCATCCCTACTGCACAACTCAACAAGGAAAACATCGCGCAGATACTCAGCAACAAAGGTGTGTCACAAACCATCATTGGCGAACTGCATCGCGTGCTTACCACTGCTGAGTTCGCTCGCTATGCTCCCACCTCCGACCATGCTATGCAAGACATGTATAACGATACTACGAACATCATCAATCAATTAGAGAACGCAAAACTATGAAACTCTTATTTATATTCCTCAATATCCTCTTCTCGCAAGCGAATGCACAATACGCAGAAGGCAATTATGCAGAAGCGGCAGCGCAATACGAACAAGTGATTGCCGAGCAACCATCAGCCGAAGCATACTACAATCTTGGGAATGCCTATTTCAAACAGGGCGAACTGGCACAAGCTATTCTCGCCTACGAACGCGCCTTGCGCATTGAGCCTTCATACAAGGACGCGAAACACAATCTCCTGTTTGCACAATCGCGTATCGTGGATAACATCGAAGATACCCAGTCTTTCTTCCTCTCCAATTGGCTCAAAGCCATACGCAACGCGCTCAACCAACAGACATGGATAATACTATCTATTGCATTGTTTATCTGCATGTTGATAGGATTTTTCCTCTTTGCTTTTAGTCAAGCGGTATGGGTGCGCAAGACGGCTTTCTATACCAGTTTGGTGGCGTTGCTAATCTCCCTCGTAGCATGTATCAATGCGGGCAGTCTGCACCATCGCGACACCGCGCGTGCCGAAGCCATCATCACACAGGGTATTGTAAATGCCAAATCTTCGCCCGATCGCTCTGGTACAGACCTCTTTACCGTACACGAAGGTACCAAAGTTGTAATTACCGAAACCATAGGCGACTGGTGCTGTATTCATGTCGGCAATTACATCGGTTGGATGCCACTCGCACACCTCGAAAGGATCTAATTAAAAGATATAATCATAAAAATGCACTCTATTTGGGTGCATTTTTTGTATAATTCAAAAATTTTGTGTAATTTTGCAGCGCATAGAGATGGCACAAGAAAAGAATATCATCATCACTGGCGCACGCGTCCATAATCTGAAGAACATTGATGTGCGTATTCCGCGAGACAAACTCGTGGTGATTACTGGTTTGTCGGGTAGCGGCAAATCCTCATTGGCGTTTGACACTATCTTTGCTGAAGGGCAACGCCGTTATATGGAGACATTCTCCTCCTACGCGCGGGGATATATAGGTACCATGCAACGCCCCGATGTAGATAAGATCACAGGCCTCTCGCCTGTTATCAGTATTGACCAGAAGACCACCTCGCGTAACCCACGATCCACTGTAGGAACAGTCACGGAGGTGTACGATTTCCTGCGCCTACTCTTTGCGCGTGCAGCGGACGCTTTCTCCTATGCTTCGGGTGAGAAGATGGTGCAATATACGGACGACCAGATCCTTGATTTGATTCTCAAAGAGTATGCAGGACAAAAGGTATTGATTCTGGCACCTATGGTCAATAACCGCAAAGGACACTACAAGGAACTCTTTGAGACCATTCGCCGCAAAGGGTACTTACATGTCCGCGTGGACGGCGAGGTACAGGAAATCACACCTGGCATGAAACTCGACCGCTACAAGAATCACACGATTGAGGTGGTGGTAGATAGGTTAAAAGTGAAAGGTGAGAGGTTAGAGGTTAGAGGCGAAGAAATAGGCGAAGACTTAAAGCGTCTTCGCGCCACCGTGGATAAGGCCATGACACAAGGCGATGGCGTAATGGCTATTAGTGTGGTTCAGAATAGTTCAGCAGTTGTTCAGAATGGTTCAGCATCGTCACTACGCTACTTCTCTCGCCATCTCATGTGTCCTACTACAGGTATGAGTTATGCAGAACCAGCACCGCATACCTTCTCCTTCAACTCGCCACAGGGGTGGTGCCCATGCTGTAAAGGATTAGGCAGAATCAAAGACGGACTCCGGACTACGGAATCTGGACTTTCCGACCTTACGCACATCATCCACGATGATGAGAACTGGTACACACGCATGTTGGCGTATGTGCAGCAGGACGAGGACGAAAAAGAGGAAAAAGAGGAGCAATGGATTGTATGTCCCGCATGTCAAGGACAACGCCTCAGCCGCGAAGCACTCAGTTTCCGTATCGCGGACAAGAATATCGCCGAACTCTCGGCTATGGACATAACTGACCTCAGATCATGGTTGATGAATGTCCCAGCCCGCCTGACCAACAAGCAGCGCGCTATTGCCGAACCTATCATCAAAGAGATTATCTCCCGCCTCGGCTTTATGCTCAGTGTAGGGCTGTCCTATCTGTCTCTCTCGCGCTCATCGGATAGCCTATCGGGCGGAGAGAACCAGCGTATCCGTTTGGCAACGCAGGTCGGCAGTAAGTTGGTCAATGTGCTCTATATCCTGGACGAGCCCAGTATCGGTCTTCATCAACGTGACAATCAGCGTCTCATTGATTCGCTCAAGCAGCTGCGCGATATGGGCAATTCCGTCATTGTGGTGGAACACGATGAGGATATGATGCGTCAGGCAGATTATATTATTGATATTGGTCCCAAAGCAGGTCGCTTGGGCGGACATATCGTCTTCAGCGGCACACCTGCCGAACTGCTCAAGTCCGACACGCTTACTGCCAAATACCTCAGTGGCGAACTCTCCGCAACATTAAACAATACTACACAATCCTACACCACACTACACAATTCTACCCCCGCCCTCGTTCTCCGAGGGTGCAAGGGCAACAACCTCAAAGGTGTAGATGTAAGTTTCCCATTGGGGCAAAT
>CALZHO010000058.1 GCA_945787425.1 uncultured Bacteroidales bacterium | reverse complement strand
GTCGGGACCGAAGATATGGATTGTTGTCTCGCGCTCTTGCGGCTGTTCGTCGAGAGTCAGCTCGCCTTGTGGCAGTGGGTCGGGTTTGGGATAAAGACGTTCGATGCACTCATAGTCTATGCCATGTTGCTCCTCCAGGTACATGGCGGGGTAGTTGATGCGGTCGCGTAGCAAACCCATCAACAGGTGTACCGAACCGCAGGTCTCTGCCTGATAACTACGTGCTTCAATACCCGTGAGGCGTACCACGCGTTCGCTGGCGCGCGATAGTTTCTGCGTTTGAGTAGTTTCCGTTTGTCGCAGACGCTCATCTATCTTGCGTTTACATTCCACAGGATCCATGCCTGCTTGCATGAGCAGTTCGAATGCTTTGCCAGCACCCAGACGTATGATACCCAACAATAAGTGGTCGGGCATAATCTCAGGATTGCCCAATCGACCAGCCTCCTCGCTGGCGTAACTGAATATTGTATGTAAATTTGGTGTTTGTTGCATATCTCTAACCTTTATAACCTTAAATCTTCAACCTTCAACCTCCTCACCTACTTATAAAAATGCCATGACAATCCTGCGCGGAACATATCGGGCGCCATAGGATAATTTGGCATGCCAAAATATTGTTTGTTCATAAACGAAGCGTTGAAGTGTTGATATTGCGCAAAGAGTTTGAGTCGTATGTGCTTCACATAGAAGTTGGCATATACATTCATCACGGGGTAGTTGCCTACCTGCTCTTTGTTTTGTATGCAGAACTGTCCCAATGCGGGGTTGAGTACAGGGGCGTAATATTTGGTGAAGAGTCGCATGTCCACACCTATCTGTACGTCCAATGCTTTCACCCAAGTGCCGTGATAATACAGGTTGTTGTACATCGTTAAGGTGGGCAATGGTAATGCGGCAGATGAGGAGTGTTGATACACAATGCTATTATCCAGGTTCACCCAGGGTGTCGTGATGTTGAGTTGCAAGTCTGCTGCCAATACCTGAATATTGCCTTCCATCTGTTTGGGTAAGCCGTTTTCATCAAAATAGATATGCTGTGTGATGTTCTCAAATGCCACATTCAGTTTGGGTTTCACCCATTGTGTTGGGTATGCCACTTCGCCGCCTATATAGAAACGGAGTGTTTTGTTAAAGGTGTTTTCCCACTGATAGTGATTGCTGCGGTAGTGTTGCAGATAGAAGTCGGGTGCTTCGTTCTTGAGGTAGGCATGGACGGCTAATGTCATCGAGTCTTTGCCCAAACGAAATCCCGCGTCCAAATGTCCATTTACCTGAAACTCGCCCAGTTTGTATCCCAACAGACATACATTGCCATCAAAACCATAGTGTATATATTTTCCGCGGTTTTTGTACAATGCACCGCCTATGTATAGGTTATTGGTCCATTGTGTATGGTAAATAGAGTCTTTAGTAGGTGGCTCTGGCACGATGCTATCGCGCAATATATGTCGCTGTGTCTCGTTCATGACATAGACGATTGCGCCGAACTTCAACCACGTATTGAACTCCTCTTCAAAGGTCACAGACAATGTGTTTTTGATACTCAAGCATGCTGCTGTATCGTTTGTGGCTACCGAATCGCGGTAAATATCCGAATAGAATCCTTGATTGGCTCTTTTCTCAACGTAACGTTTGGTCGCATCTGCGGTCTCAAACACATGTCGGAACGTGGTCACAGGCACATATTCTATTTTCACCGAGTCTTTTTTCACCCAATTGCCTTCTTCATCGCGTTCGCGATAATGCACTTTGCGTTCGCGTTCCACGCAAATGCTGTAGTAGTGGTTCAGGTATCCCGACAGGTAGCGTAGCGCCGACATTCCTTGCAGTTCCACAGGCATATCTTCGGGTTTGAGACTACCTTGCAATTGCGTCGGGTCGCTCAGACCGCCGTTCTCAAAGTTGCTCAGCGTGTTCCATGTGAACGCTCCTTGCATGGAGTAATGGTCGCCGTTGTAACTGCCAAACACCGAACCAAACACGGTTTTACCTTCTTGCGAAGCAAAGCGACCGTACGAGTTCAAGTAATCAATCGTCATGCCCAAGTTCGTACGGCGGCTCACATTGCCCGTGAACATGAAACTGATGTCGTTTTGGTCGAGGTTAGTGACGAAGCCCTTTTTGTAAGCCACGCTCGAATAGGGTGTCGTGGTGTGATAGAAGGTCACATTCTTCGGCGCAATGATATAAGGCGTGTAGGCGTCGGCAAAGATGAAGTCTGCTCGCTTATCGCGATCGAAATAGATACGCGATTGGGTAGGGGAGATGAGATTCGCGTTGGTGGTGTTGGAGATGGAGTAATCATTCAGCACGTCGCGCATGGGCAAGTGCATGTATGATGTATCAACCATGGACAAAGTATCCGCGATACCTGTCCATGGATCGAGTTGCCATGTGCGCATGATAGTCGGCACAGATTTCTCTGCAGCAAACAGACCAACACTACTGCACATAATAACAATACATGCTATTATGTGTTTCTTTTTCATTCTTCTACCTTATTTTTTTACCATTTTCTTGGCATCTTTCTTAGCTTCCTTGAGTTTTTTCTCAAGGCGCTCAATCTCCTTCTCTTGGTTTTGGATTGTTTTGAGCAGTTCGTTCAGCTCTTCGTTCTCAATCGTAGTAGGATATTGCTCTTCTACGCGTTGGAGGAAGTCAGAGAGAATGTTCATATAGTTGATGAACGCATCGTATGCCGACTCAAACTGCGTAGCTCCTTGGTCGATATGGTTCATATAGTGCAAGTAGTTCACATCTTGCAGTATCAGCCAATCGTGCTTGAGTTGTTTGTCTTGGCACAGGTGTACGCGCTCAGCCACGGCATAAAGTTTTTGCAACGCCTCTTGTTGTAGGTCATTGCCGTTGTAGGTACTGATATCCTTTGCCTCGCCTGCCCATGTCAATGGGTAAGGCACCACTACTGAGCCGTTGGCTGCACATTTCTTGGCCACCTCGCTTGGGGTCATAAAACCGATGCCTTGCTCCAGTGCGAAGTATGGCAATGCTTTGAGGAATTCAAAGATACCAGTCGTTGCAGATTGGCGCAGACCAAAAGTCTCTGCTCCCACCCATATGTTCACCACTTGCTCCTCTTCTGGCAGTCTGGCGATGGACATCGCATATTGCTCGCTGTCCATTGGGAAGTTGTGCCATGTAGGGTCTGAGAAGTGGAATGCCAACTCATCGCTGAGGTTGGTGTTGCGGAGCAGCACTTTCAGTTTGGGTGCTGCACTGCTGCTATATACGTAGTTAGGACTCTTCCAACTCAGGATATGCTTGGCGCCCTCGGTCATCACAGCTTTGAAGCCCATCTTATGCAGATGAATAGCTATCTCATCGCTGTAGAGCAATTCGGGCAGACAAGCGGTCGTGGACTCTACGCCCAACAATTGTTTCACTTGTGCTTGTTGTGCTTGCAACTGTTCTGCGGCTTCGGTGTCGCTATATACGCTGGCGAGCGAGTAGGAGTAAGATGTCACCACAAACTCCACGCATCCTGTACCTGCCAACTCCTTGAGCATATCTATCATCTCTGGGTCGTATTGCTCCAGCATCTCCAACATCGTACCCGACACGCTCAACGCGCAGTGGAAACGACCTCTGGAGAGGCGAATCATCTCTGCTATGGTCTTGCAGAGTGGCATGTACGATGTGTTGATGAGCGATGCAACGCGATCTTCAGTCTGCATGTCATCATAGTAGTAATGGTCTTGACCAATCTCAAAAAAACGATAGCGCTTCAAACTGTAAGGCGCATGCATTTGAAAGCAAAAACAAATATTTTTCATGACTTCATTTATATTACTATGTTAATAATTCTAGCCTTTAGCCTTTAACCTCAATACCCATTGATAACCAAATCATAGATACGGCGCACTTTCAATCCTGCGTCATACCATTTGATGTTGTTCACTTCGTTGCGACCCAACTCGCGCAGCGATTTGTACATAGCGGGATATTTCACGATAGCGTAGATGGCATCTGCCATAGCGTCGATGTCCCAATAGTCGGTCTTGATGGCATGTGATAGTATCTCGGCGCAGCCCGACTGGTGTGAGATAATCGTTGGACAGCCCACTTGCATGGCTTCCAATGGCGATATACCGAATGGCTCACTCACACTTGGCATGATATACACATCCGAGTCAGCCAACACCTCTTGTACTTGTCGCCCGCGCATAAAGCCAGGGAAGTGGAACTTATCCGCAATGCCGCGTTGTGCTACGAGGTCAATCATCTTGTTCATCATATCGCCGCTACCTGCCATCACGAAACGCACACCGTTTGTTTTTGCCAGCACGCGAGCTGCGGCTTCCACAAAGTACTCAGGACCCTTCTGCATGGTGATACGCCCGAGGAAAGTGACCAGTTTGTCTTTGCGGTCGTGCTTCACAAACTCCTCTGGGTGGGCGAGTGGCTCCACAGCATTGTGTACGGTGCTCACTTTGTGAGGGGGCTGACTATATTTCTCAATCACGGTGCGGCGTGTCAGTTCGCTCACGCATATGATGTGGTCTGCCTCATCCATACCGCGTTTCTCAATGGCATATACCGTTGGGTTCACGTTGCCGCGACTGCGGTCGAAGTCAGTAGCGTGTACGTGTATCACAAGTGGCTTGCCCGAAATCTGTTTGGCAAACACACCCGATGGATAGGTCAGCCAGTCGTGGCTGTGGATAATATCAAAGTCCAACGCGTGTGCCAATACGCTGGCCACTGCCTCATAGTTGCCTATCTCCTCCAGCAGATTGTCGGGATAGCGACCCGAGAAGCCTACACAACCCAAGTCATCTGTTCCGATGCGCGAATAATTGTAGTGGATATTATTGCGCAGGTGATAATACTCTTCGGGCGACATCTTGCCCTCCATGCGATGGCGAACATAGTCGTAGTCATTATCTTTCCACACTATGGGTACACTATTCGCGCCTATAATCTTCAAGAATGATTGGTCCTCATCGCCCCATGGCTTAGGAATCACGAACGTGATTTCCATGTCTTCTTGTTGTGCCATGCCGCGTGTCAGACCATAGCTTGCTGTTCCGAGTCCACCCAAGATATGTGGGGGAAACTCCCATCCAAACATTAATGCTTTCATATACTCTCGCCTTTAACCTTTAACCTCTAACCTATCCAACGTATTGCACACCTCAATCACGCTTGCCACGCTGGGCGCATAACTCATGCCGCCGTGTCCGCGGAATGGTGGGTTGCCGTCGTACAACTCATTCAGGGTGCCGATGCACAGTTCGCTCATCTCTGCCTCGTAACCCATCAGCAGACGGCGGATGAAGTTCTCGCCGGAGTGTTGATATACTTTCAGGTACGCGATGGCGTATGCCGCTATGGTCCATGGCCATACAGGACCGTTGTGGAAGTTCCTGTCGCGCTCCAACTGACCACCTATATATACTGGGCGATAGTCGCCGCTCTTAGGCGAAATAGTGCGCAACCCTTTGGGGGTGTATAGCTCTTTCGTGCAAATATCCACTACTGCTTTGCATTGGCGTCTGTCGAGTGGTGAGTATGGCAGACTGGCTGCGATGATCTGGTTCGGACGAACCTCTTTGTTGTGGGAGTAGCCATCCACATAATCGTCCAGATACATGCCGTTCCAGAAGGTCTTGATGAAGCTGTCTTTGGTTATCTCTGCTTGATACTCCATCAGGTCGGCTATCTGCTCTTTGCCCAACTGACGTTGAATGTCAGCTGTGAAGAGGCGTGCGTTGTACCACAGCGCGTTAATCTCCACCACGTAACCCGTGCGAGGGGTGATCGGACGACCGTTCTCCATGGCGTTCATCCATGTGGCAGGGCGTTCCTTGCCGTCCACCCACAGCAGTCCGTTGTTGTGCAAGAACAGACGGGGGTGTTGTTGCCTACGGATATAGAGCATGATGTCTATCACCAACTGTCCGTATAGGCGTGTAGCTTCCTCCAGAG
>CALZHO010000057.1 GCA_945787425.1 uncultured Bacteroidales bacterium | reverse complement strand
TTGTTGATGAGGATGTCTACAACAAGGTGATTGTCCTTGCAGTACTGATGAAGTTTTTCCGCAGCGTCTTGCTGGGACAAGTCAGCATAAAGCGGAATGGTCTTCACACCATACTGAGCAGCCAATTCTGCTGCCACCTGCTTCTGCTCCTCCTCTTGATTGCTTACCAATAGCAAATCGGTATGATAATCACGCGCGAGTTGAGTAGCATACTGCAATCCAATACCCGACGATGCACCTGTAACTAATGCTAACATTATTTCGTTGTTGTCTTTGTAATTTCTTGATAAACCTTTGGGTCGTTGCCGTCTCGTTGCCGTGTCGTTGCCGTGTTTGTCAGGTAAGCGGCAGGAAACGAACAAGTAACTATTTAGAATTAGGATACCACATTTGTTCGTACTTGAGTGCTTCTTTCTTGAGGTACTTAGGGATGTCCTTATCACACTCATGGCACTTCATATCCAGCGAGTACATACGCGCCACGCAGTAGTTCGAGCGTTTGCACTCCGAGTGATATTGCTCCTCCTTCATCTTATTCACGAAGTCGGTATCACGCACCAATGCGTGTCCTATCTGCACGAAATCAAAGCCCTCAGCGAGAGCCGTCTCAGCATTCTCACGTCCCATCACACCACCCACATAGATGAGCGGCATCTTCAACGCCTTGCGGAATTGCTTAGCCGTATCCAGGAAGAAAAGTTCTTTGAAAGGCACTGTAGGAATCATTAAGTGGCCTACGAAGCGCAGAGCCAAACGCAGCCACCAGAAGCTCCAAGGGTTCATGTAGTGTGCGAGTGTCTTGATAGGCATAGCACCACCCATCACGGTGAAAGGTGCTTTGCTCACGAAACCAGCAGTCAATACGAGCGCATGCACACCATGTTTCTCAATCTCCTGTGCGATACGGATGCACTCTTCCACCTTCAAACCTGACTTAAAGCCATCGTACATATTGGTCTTCACCACCACAGCCATATCATTGCCCGCATGCTCCATCACCTCAGCCATCACCTCATTCATGAAACGCATACGGTTCTCCAATGAACCACCATACTCATCGCGACGGCGGTTGGTGTATGGAGAGAGGAATTGCGAAATCAAGTAGCCGTGACCAGCGTGAATCTCCACGCAGTCAAAACCACACTCGCGGCAGAAATCCACCGCATGACCAAAGGCCTTTACAATATCCTTTATCTCCTCTTTCTTCAATGCACGGTGCAGCGTTGGAGAATAGAGATTGAAACCTGTACTTGCACCCACAGGCATGCACTTACAGGTATAGAAGTGGGTCATATTGCCGCAGTGACCCAATTGGATACTGGCCTTAGCGCCCTCTGCGTGGATGCCGTCAGTGAGTTTTTTCAAGTCCTCTTTGATCTCATCATGGATATAGAGTTGACCATCAAACGAAACGCCTGAACGGGTAACAGAGCAATAAGCTACCGTGGTCATCGCTGCACCACCACGCGCTACGGCTGTGTGATAATCATACAGATCTTGACTGGGTTTGTTACCGTACGCCATGTTCTCAAAAGCGGCACTACGGATAGCGCGGTTGCGCAAAGTGATTGGACCGAGCTTATGCTCAGTAAAAAGGAGATTATTTTTCATTGTTACTATTTTTTTTAGCCGGACACCGGTAGCCGGCAGCCGGAAACATTTCTATTGGGAAGCCGACAGCCAGTACCAGGAGCCATTAGTATATAAACGGGATAATACGCTTCAGCTTCTTCGCATCAAACTCATCCGCAAATTCTTGTTTGTATCTATGATAAATAGAATTAGCACGAGGAACAAGATTGCAGCATGAGAACCAGAAGAAACTGAGTCCTGCCCATGACCATGTCAGTATAGCGAAGCCCAACCACTCGGTAATCTCACCCAAATAATTGGCACTGGTGACATACTTATACAAGCCCTTCTTGGGCAAATAATGCTTCGTATCACCTGGTTTGCGCAAGTGGCGAATCACATTGTCTGAATGCATATTGATAATCCATCCTGCTGCAAATATGGTGGCACCAATGATAAAACGTGGATCACAAAGCCATTCTACAGAATAAGGAGCAAAAACAGGAGCCAAATGGAACAACCAATAGCCCTGAATATAACCATTGAGCAAGTTCCAAATAACGGACAACCCCATAATCGCTAACGGCATCTTTCCGTTACCTTTTAACAAGAATGGGAAGATAAACGAACGTTGAAAATAGTGGAATTGGAATATTAGGAAGAAAATCAAGTAGGGTAATTCAAACTTCACGTCAGACAATCCCCACAGATAAAGCATGACCACAAACACAGGCATTTCCATCAAACACCAACCCACTTTATTGTTAATCGCAGGTCCCCATTTATCCGAACGCATCTTACCATAACCAGCATCCACAAAGTACAATGCCACAAAAACAACAAGCCCAACAAGGGCTAAAACGAATAGAAAATTATAAAACGATTCTAATCCTAAAGTTGTAGATATTTCCATAAGCAACTATTTTTTCAAATACGGACCATGGCAGTCCAACAAAATTATGCGCAAAGGTACGAATATTTTTTGGTTTTACCAAATGGAATATAAAAATATGTTGCATTTTTCCATTTTTTGCCCATTTTTACTCCGATTTGACCATGGAATAAAAAATTAAATGACATTGTACTTGCAAATATGCAAAAATTGTTGTACCTTTGCGGGTCAAATGAAAATATCCGAAAACCAGAAGCCGGAAACCCCCAAAAATAAAAAATCAGGATACTATGGTAGCCAGCGATTTCACACCCGAAGAGGAGCAATTGATAGAAAATGAATTTCAGGCATTACTATCAGACTACGCTCACACACGCCACCGCCAAAAGGTGGACATTATCACGCGTGCCTATCACTTTGCGCGCCAAGCACACGGCGGTGTCCGCCGTCTCTCTGGCGAACCCTACATAATGCACCCGCTGGCTGTCGCACGTATTGTGGTGAAAGAGATTGGGCTGGGTAGTACCAGCATCTGTGCTGCCCTATTGCATGACGTAGTAGAAGACACCGACTATACAGCAGAGGATATAGAACATCAATTTGGTCCAAAAATAGCCAGTATTGTGGTCGGATTGACCAAGATCTCGGGTGGCGTATTTGTGGATCAAGCAGTGAAGCAAGCTGAGAATGTGCGCAAACTGCTACTCACCATGTCTGATGATATTCGCGTGATGCTCATCAAACTGGCTGACCGCCTGCACAATATGCGCACCCTGGCTGCACAACGACCAGAGAAGCAACGCAAGATCGCCATCGAAACGCAATACATCTACGCCCCTATGGCACACCGACTCGGTCTCTTCCCCATCAAAACAGAACTGGAGAACCTGAGCTTCCAATACGAGCACCCAGAACTGTACAAAGAGATCGAAGCCAAACTGCAAGCCAACAAGGATGCACAAATGGAGAACTTCGAGGAGTTCGCAGCCCCCATACGCAAACACCTCACCATGATGGGATATGATTTCAAACTCTATGCTCGCACCAAGTCGGTATATTCCATTTACAAGAAAATGCTGACCAAAGGCATCCCCTTTGAACAAGTATATGACTTACTCGCCGCACGGATTGTGTTCGAACCCAACTCGCAGTTCTCTGAGAAGGATCAATGCTGGATGATTTATTCCGCCATCACCGAGATTTATCGTCCACACCCAGAGCGTATTCGTGATTGGATTTCTACCCCAAAAGCCAACGGTTATGAGGCACTGCATGTGACCGTGATGGGGCAACACGGACAGTGGATTGAGGTCCAGATACGCACCAACCGCATGCACGAACTCGCAGAACACGGACTGGCTGCCCATTGGCGTTACAAAGCGGGCGGAGAGAGCGAAAATGAGCTGGACAAATGGTTACGCGAGATCAAAGATGTATTGGCTAACCCCGACCCTGATGCTATCGCATTTTTGGACACCTTCAAGCTCAATCTTTATCGCCATGAAGTCTTTGTGTTCACGCCACGTGGCGATATCCGTACCATGGCGCAGGGTGCCACCGTATTGGACTTTGCCTTCCTGCTGCATACCGAGTTAGGCGAACATTGTATCGGAGCCAACGTCAATCGCACCACGCGAACCATTGACTACATCCTGCAGAGTGGCGACCAAATAGAGATCCTCACCTCCAGCAAGCAGAAACCCGAACCCGAGTGGCTGGAGATCGCAGTGACCGCCAAAGCCAAAGACTGCCTCAAAAAGTATTTCCGCAAACAGGAACAAACCCCACAAACAGCCAAGAGCACAGTGGCGAAGCCCGTGTCACTATACATCAAAGGTACAGATACGTTTGGCGTCCTCATGCGCATCTTGAAGGTCATGAGCGAAGAGTACAAAATCAATATCAGCGACCTGCATGTCACCTCCGATGGAGACCATTTCACATGCGAAATCGAACTCATGCTTTTCGATATGACCATGCTGGAAAAGATGTGTATGCAACTGCGTACTATTGGCAGCGTGAATACCGTCAATGTGACCAAAATAGACAACCGCGCCCTCACAGCAGAAGAAGGTGATGGCGAAAATATAGCAGAACATAACAATAAATAACAAATAACGACATGAAACATGTATTTACTTTCGCAGTGGCTTTGCTGTTTGCTACCACTGCTTTCGGTCAAACACCCGTAATCACTTTTGACAAGACGACCCACGACTTCGGCAAGATCAACGAAGCAGACGGCCGTGTTACCACCATTTTTGAGTTCCGAAACGAAGGTATGACCCCCCTCGTGCTCAGCAATGTACGCGCCAGTTGTGGTTGTACCACTCCCAAATGGACTCGCGAACCTATCGAGCCAGGAGCAGTAGGCGAAATCACCGTCACCTACAACCCCAGCGGTCGTCCTGGACGCTTCCAAAAGACCATCACGATCACCAGCAATGCCACACAGCCAACCACCAAGCTCTATATCAAGGGCGAGGTGATCCCCAAACCAGCGCAACCCGTTGATCAATATCCAGTGAAAATGGGCGAATTAAGTCTCAAGAAAAAGACACTGAACTTCGGCTCTTTGGTAAAAGGGCAAAACAAAATGCTCAAAATCGAGTATGCGAACCCAACAGACCAACCTGTAACGGTAGAAGTGCTCATGCGCGAGGACGACGCTTTCATCAAACCCAACGTCACATTGGCTACCGTAGGTCCTAAACAGACTGGCGAGTTGCAATTCGCCTTGCAAACTGCCGAGTGCCCTCTGTATGGTCCTATTACTGTACAAGCATATGTCATGGTCAACGGCAAACGCAACATGACCAATGACTACCAACTCACGCTCTCGACTAACATCCGCGAGGACTTCTCTCACCTCACCGTAGAACAACGTCAACAAGCACCTATCGTAGAGGTTGAACGCGATATTGATTTGGGCGAAATCGTTCAAGGCAAGAAAGTGGTATCGAAGATCATCCTCCGCAACGCAGGTGTGAACCCATTGCACGTGAGACGCGTCGTGGTGAATGACGAGAACATCAAGTGTTACGCACCCAAGTCTGCCATCAAGGGCGGTCGCAAGGGCGAAATCAAACTCGAATTGACCAACAATGCAGCAAATACCGACACCCAATTCTCACGCAACCTCACCCTCATCACCAACGATCCTAACAATCCTGTTATCAACATCAAACTTCGTTGGGTAGCAAAATGAAACATCCTGAAAACAGCGCAGAATATAAGGGATTGACTGTCAACGCTGGCGTAGAGAACCTACCCAGCGTCAATCCTTATTCCACATTCCGTCGTCGCAAGCCCACTCTCTCTGCCGATGAGTATGTAGAGGGAATCTTGCGTGGCGATATGCGATTGCTCAGTCAGGCAGTAACGCTTATTGAGAGCAATCTACCTGCTGACCAAGCCATTGCTCAACAGGTCATTGAGCGTTGTCTGCCTTATGCAGGCAATGCCATACGATTAGGTATCACGGGG
>CALZHO010000056.1 GCA_945787425.1 uncultured Bacteroidales bacterium | reverse complement strand
TACCTTTTCCTTTGGATGCGTTTTGGCAGAAATTAATATCAACACTACGCACTTCGTCAAATGTAACGATAGATGTTGCACCAGCTCCAGAAGTACCTGTCTTTACACTTACTCCACGACCATATATACGATTTTGTGCATCCACATAACCCTCCTGATAATCATATGCCTCTTTATCACACATCCAACCATCGGTTTTTCCATCGCAAACAGTAGCATGGATTGCACTTTGCCAATCTTTAGATGTGAAAGTATATATCGTGGTTCCAGCATAACTATGGAGTAATGCTACACAAACAAGCACTATTGTTAAAAGGTACTTCATAATATGTAAATATTGTGGCGTTATTTGTATTGTCCTAACATATCGTAAGTTTTATTGTTATGCTTGATATACAATTGTCCTTCGTGAATCAATTTATTGGTTTGTTCAGTTGTATTTTCAATTTCGGTTAAGTCAGTTGTCTCAGAAACGGTCACGGTACAATCAGCAGAGAAGTCATCCACTGTTACTGTTATGGTATAGGTTCCTAAGGTCTTACTTGTGAACTTAGCCACAGTGCCATCTGATCTAAGAGAACTGTTGCGATTTGTTTTGGCATAACGCCATGTGATTTTATCCACGTCTGCATTGGTTGGGGTAAGTACTGCTGTGATAGTTGCAGTATCACCTTTTGCGATAGTAATATTGGTTGGGGAAAGACGCATATCTTTCAGACGAATCTTGTGTGGCTCAGCACTCAACTCCCAACCAGCAATACCATGTCCCAGGCAGTACTCATAGAGATTGACTGTCACAGAATCGAGACGCTCCCACCAGAAGAACGCACCTACAGAAGCGTTAGCATTATAACCACCGCTACCCAATGGCTCTTGTGTGTACATAGGAGTCAAATCGGCTGATGTCATGTCGCGAACGGTCCAACCGCCTTTGTAGTTCGCACCAGAAGCGTAAACGAACATATCGTGTCCATTCAGTTGGAAATGTGCACCACCTACAGAGTTATTACGTGCAGGAGCAGTGGTGCCATTTGGAGAGGTCATATATGCCCCCTTATCGCCATCTTTGTAAAGGTTGTAACCATTAGCACGCACTTGGTAGATAAAATGGTTAGGTGTGTTGTCAATTGGAATGACATAGCCAGCGGTAGAACCTGTCATGCTAACTGCGCAAGATGTGGTAGAAACATATTTGCCGTTAGCAATCTTTACTACCTCTACGAAATTTTGTCCGTTAGGGAAGAAATATACATATCCACCAGCCGCATCAAATATATCGCCACTTGCTGTTGGAAAGTTGGTTTGACCATTATTGTTGAGTGTAATCTCAATCACATGCTCCGTATTGTCATCGGCTTTATACACAGTGAGTTGTGTAGGTACTTTCGCATCTGGAGATGTGTGCAGAATGAGGTTCGCAGCATCATCGCGACAGATACCGTGGCGAAGGGTACTATGCTCAATACCTGGCTCCCATACTTTACCTGTAGTATCTACAGCCACTACTTTTTTTGCGCTGTAATCAGCCATATAGAATACGCCATCAATGAAAGCGGCCTCTTGAGCATTGACATAACTACCAGATAGGGTCGTTGGGAAGTTTTCTGGCAAGTTACCTGCTGTTTCGCTATAATGGAATAGTGGCGTCACATACAAATTTTCTAATGGAGGAGTAGGTGCAAGGGCTTCCCAATCTATTTCTTCGAGTTCGGGCATGTCGGCAGGGATAAGGTAATCGCAAGTCATAGTCGTGCAACCTAATTCACCATGTTGCAGATATGATGCCAGACTATTTACGGTCCACGTTGCCACTTCCATGCCTGCTTCATGGCATTTGCGCGCCATAGTTTTGCTCAGTCCACCTGTCTGTACACTTGGATTGATGCCCCATTTTTTGCACCACTCATAATATGACTGACTGACTTCGTAGCAGAGAAATTGACATTTGAGTGCTGGGTAATTAGTACGCACATATTCCAACGACTTTTGCATGGATGTGAGTATGCGCGCTTCTTCCACGAGTCCGTGTTTCTCAAGCAACTTGTACAAGCCAGGGAAGCGACTCATGTCGTTGTTATTGATACCGACAGCCCACTTCAACTCGATGATAGGGAATACATTTTTCTCCTTGCAAATCTCTAAAAAGCGATCCACTGTACACAATTTGCCAGTGTACGTAACGCCATTGCGTGTTTGTGTGAGGGTTAAGTCTTTGAGGTCTGCCCATTTGCTATAAGGAATAAACACTCCTTCATGTCCTACACGGTTCAATTCATCATCATGCCAGCATACATACTCGCCATCACTGGTAGTTTTTACATCAATTTCTAACCCAGTGTAACCGTAATAGTTGATGCCATTCATAAATGCCTCTTCGGTATTTTCTACTCCGCGATAACTACCGCGATGACCTGCACATTTTGGTTTCCATGCATAAGCTTGTGCAAATATGCCAAGAATACAAAAGAATGTAATGACTCGTTTCATAATGTATTATTTTAAGGTATATTATTTCTTCTAAACTCTGCTAATACTATGGCAGTAGCTATACTCACATTCAAACTCTCTGAAGTGGGTATATCAGTAGGGTAGGAGGGGATGAATAGCGGGTGTGTCACCCATTCTCTAACCTCTGGAGATATGCCGTTGCCTTCGTTGCCCATGACGATGATACCTTTATCTTTGGTCGGAATTGCTGTTGGTTCATACATATCCTTGCCGTCAAGCAATGTACCATAGATAGGATAATCTGCTTTCTGCATTTGTTGTAGCATATCACCCAAATTATCTATGTAATGCACGCTCACGCGTGCGAGGGCACCCATTGTGGCTTGCACCACTTTGGGATTGTAGCAGTCGGCTGTGTCGCGCGAACATACTATATGGTGTACGCCAAACCAATCGCAAGTGCGGATGATTGTTCCCAAATTACCAGGGTCTTGTACGCCGTCCAGTGCTACCCATAGCCCATCGCCCATTTCCAATAACCCATTACCCATATCCTCTCTTTTCTTGAATACCCCAATCACGCCTTGTGGGGTACGCAACGAGGACATTTGTTCAATTTCTGTTTGTGTTGCATTTTCACGTGAAATGAGCAACACTAAATCGAACGCACCCTTAAGGTCATTCACACATTTTTCGCCTTCTGCTACAAATACGCCTTCCGCATCGCGGAATTTCTTTTGTTGCAAACTGCGCACCCATTTTATTTGTGATTTTGTTAGGCGATGAATCATACTCCTAAGACACAATTGATAAAACACTGCAAAATTACAAAATATAAACAATATTTGCAAGAAAATGGCTAAAAAATAGATGGAATTTGTCTATATCCCAAAAAAATACTACCTTTGCACGCTGAAATTTGAGTCAAATGAACAAACAGATTCTTCGTTTAGCTATTCCGAGTATTCTTGCCAATATCACTATCCCGTTGGTGGGTTTGGTGGATACGGCTATTGTGGGACATATCTCCGACGCTCATGCCATTGGTGGTATTGCCATTGGCACGATGCTTTTTGATTTGCTGTATTGGAATTTTAGTTTCCTGCGTGTGGGTACCAGTGGTATGACCGCGCAAGCTTTTGGTCGTGGCGATCGCGAGCAGTGTGCCCGATTGTTTACGCAGAGTGTGGGCATAGCGTTGATAGGTGCCGCACTTATTTGGCTGTTGCAATGGTTGTTTGTTACGGCTGCGTTGGCTATTGTGCCCTGCTCAGCCGAGGTGGCCTCTTTTGCACGCGACTATTTCTTTGTGCGTGTGTGGGCAGCACCTGCCACCTTGTCGCTGATGGCTATCAAGGGGTGGTTTATTGGTATGCAGGACACGGTCAGTCCAATGATTACGGACATGGTGGTGAATGTAGTGAATATGGCGGTTAGTTATGCCCTCGCAGTCTATACGCCGATGGGCGCGATGGGCGTAGCGTATGGCACGGTGGTGGCGCAATTCACAGGACTATTGTTATCCATTGTGATTCTTATGTGGAAATATCGCCATGTATGGCAGGGGCTGTCTTTCTTGCGGTTGCTTAGGGATATGCGTGGCATGCGCCAACTCATATCGTTGAATGCCAACTTGTTTGTGCGTTCGTTGTGTTTTATGATTGTGTATGTGGGCTTTACCTCGTTGTCTTCGTTGTATGGTGATACGGATTTAGCAGTATGTAGCATACTTATGAAACTCTTTATGTTGGTTTCCTATTTCGTGGATGGTTTTGCGTATGCGGGCGAAGCTCTTGTTGGCAAATTGATCGGCGAAGCCAAATCTCCTGCCTCTCGCCTCTTGCCTTTAACCTCGCGCCTTTCGCCTTTAGACACGCTTGTCCGCCTACTTTTTCTTTGGTCATTGGGCGTAGGAGTGGGTTTTACGGTGATTTTTGCGTTGTGGTATATGCCTATGTATAGTATGATGACTTCGGATGCGCTGGTGCTTAGTCGCCTTACGGATTTTACGGGGTGGTTCATTGCCATGCCTATTGTGAGTACGTTGGCGTTTATGTGGGATGGTGTTTATACGGGTGCTACGGCGGGCAAGCAGATTCGCAATGGTATGATTTTGGCTGCAATAGGTTTTGTGTTGGGGTATGTAGCCACGGCTCATTGGTGGGGAGTGCATGCGCTGTTTGTGGGCTATTTCCTCCACCTCGCTGCCCGCGTTATCTACCTCACTGCTACATGGAAACAAGTTGTAGAACAGAGATAATATATTTCTGTGTCGCGGCAGAGAGTTGATTGCCGCGAAACGTTGTTGATGTTGTCTTCTAATTATATTTTTATGATACGTAAACTCGAAAATAGAAAATGGCGTGTGCTCAAGAGTACCCCTTTGTTGAATCTTGGTCCGTGGTTGAACGTGCGCCAGGAGGTGGTGGAACTGCCCAATGGCACGCAGATTCCTGCGTGGTTTGTGATGGATTTTCCTAATTGGATCAACGTGATTGCGATCACTAAGGAGGGAGATTTTGTGATGATTGACCAGTACCGCCATGCGTTGGGTGAGACGCATTATGAGTTGGTGGCAGGTGTGGTGGATGAGGGCGAGACGCCTTTGCACGCTGCTATGCGCGAACTGAGCGAGGAGACGGGTTACGAAGGTGGCGAGTGGCAGGCGTTTATGGAGCTCTCGCCTAATCCTACTAATCATACGAATAAGAGTTTTACTTTCCTTGCCACTGGGGTAGAGAAAGTGCGCGAACCGCATCAAGAGCCATCTGAGGACATCCATGTGCATATTCTCACTCGTGATGAGGTGAAGGAATTGCTTACTTCGGGTGAGATTATCCAAGCCCTGCATGCTGCACCGCTATGGAAATACTTCGCCTCTTTGTAACTACTTTGCCCGCTTTCCCCTTTTCGTTCTCAGTTCTCAGTTCTCAGTTCTCAGTTTTCCCTTTTTCAGTTTTCACTTTTCACTTTTCAGTTTTCCGTTTTCCCTTTTTCCGTTTTGACCTTCCCCACTCGTACCGCACTATTCACGCACAATACACGCACAATACACGCACAATAAACGCACAATTCCTGGCGGTCATGCCCAAGCAGAAGGGTATTTTAAGCAGTTATATGGTGTCGTAGAATCATTGGGAATTCGCCTCTAACCTTTCGCCTCTCACTTCTCACCTCTCATTTCCAAACATTCGAGAATTTCGCTTGGATGACTGACCATGTAATTTGGCTGTGCTGTTTGCAATTGCGCTTTCGTGCAGAAGCCCCATGTGCATGCCACGAAAGGCAAGTTGGCTGCTTTAGCGGTGGCGGCATCTACTAACGAATCGCCTACATAGAGGCAAGACAATGCTGAACCATGCTGAACTACACCACACAACTCTGAACCATCTGTCTTATTTGATAAGGCGGAGCAAATATCCCATACGATTTGTGGATCGGGTTTGCGAGGAATGCCTGCACGCTCGCCCAAGACTACATCAAACGTATTTGGGAAGAAGTGAGCGACAATCTTCTCTGTGGCTGCTTGATACTTGTTGCTGGCTACCGCCAAAAATAATCTCTCGCCTTTTCGCCTCATCGCCTCATCGCCTTTTT
>CALZHO010000055.1 GCA_945787425.1 uncultured Bacteroidales bacterium | reverse complement strand
TCGTTCTCGGCTATTTGGATATTGGCTGCGAGTTCGTTACCGAAACTCATCTTAGCAATAGCTTCTGCTACACCACCGAAGCCCAATGCATAGGCAGCACAGATCTTGCCCGATTGGATAGCGTTGGTGGTATAAGTCCAGTTCGCTTTGAGTTGCTCTACATTAGGCATATAGTTGGCCAACGCATTGTGCTTGATGAGATAGAGTTTGTGGCCCGCTTTCTTGAGGTCGGTGGAAACCACTTTATCCGCTGGCACAGTAGTGATACCGAAAGCAATCAAGGTTGGAGGTACGCTGATATGCTCAAATGTACCCGACATAGAGTCTTTACCGCCGATACTTGGCAGACCGAATGCCACTTGCATCTTCAGTGCGCCGAGCAATGCGCTGAGTGGTTTGCCATAGGCATGCTCGCTACTCATACGCTCAAAGTACTCTTGGTAAGAGAAGCGCATACGGCTATAATCAGCACCTGCTGCTACGACCTTCGTACATGCCTCTACCACCGCATACGCTGCGCTGTGGTAAGGGCTCCATTCTGCAATGAATGGGTTGTAACCAAACGCCATGATAGAGGCGGTATTGGTATAGCCATCGGTAGGGAGTTTCTGCACACTGACTTGTGTCTCAGAGAGTTGTGTTTTGCCGCCGAATGGCATGAGTACGGTGCTACGACCGATAGTGGCATCGAAGTTCTCAATCAATCCCTTTTGCGAGGTGACATTAGCATCTGCCATCACCTTTGCCATTTTCTCCTCAAGGGTGGCACCTTTGATGGTTTGAGCAAATGGATTCTTCTCCTCTACAGGCAAGATAGCAGCTTTAGCAAAGTGCTTAGCACCTGCGCTGTCGATAAACTCACGAGTGAGGTCGGCGATGAGTTCGCCTTTATAGAACAGACGCATGCGACCGCTGTCGGTGACATCTGCCACATGGGTGTATTCGATATTGTCGAGGTGGCAATAGTGCTCCATCTCCGCACGGTCTTTGGCCTCGATGACTACTGCCATACGCTCTTGCGACTCGCTGATAGCCAATTCGGTAGGGTTGAGTCCGCTATACTTGGTTGGCACGCGATCGAGGTAGATATCCAGTCCGTCTGCTACACTTACACCACCTGCACCGAAGTCGTTGGACTTCTTGATGAGGCGCGTTGCCTCAGGGCGACGCATGAGGCGTTGGAGTTTGCGTTCCTCTGGTGCATTACCTTTTTGCACCTCGCTGCCGCAACTTTCGAGCGATGCTTCGGTGTGCTCTTTGGACGAACCAGTAGCTCCACCAATACCGTCACGACCAGTGCGGCCGCCAAGCAAAAGGATGATATCGCCAGGAGCAGGACTCTCACGGCGGATATTCGATGCAGGAGAAGCACCTACTACCGCACCCACCTCCAGACGCTTAGCTACATACGATGGGTGATAAATCTCACGCACATGGGTAGTAGCCAGACCGATTTGGTTGCCATAGCTGGAGTAACCAGCAGCCGCTTTGCGGGAGATGATCTGCTGTGGCAGTTTGCCTGGCATCGTCTCTGCCACGGGCTTATAGATGTCGCCTGCGCCCGTTACGCGCATGGCTTGATAGACATAGGCACGACCAGATAATGGGTCGCGGATAGCACCACCGAGACAGGTACTTGCGCCACCGAAGGGCTCAATCTCGGTTGGGTGGTTATGGGTCTCGTTCTTGAATTGGAGCAGCCACTTCTCGGTCTTGCCATCTACATCTACATCGATGAAGATAGAGCAAGCGTTGTTCTCCTCGCTGACCTCCATATTGTCGAGAAGACCTTTCTTGCGAAGGTAACGCGCGCCGATAGTAGCAAGTTCCATGAGGCAGAGCGGTTTCTCGGTGCGACCGAGCTCTTTGCGTATGTCGTGGAACATGCCGAGGGTGCTCTCAATCTCGTCTTTGACGAACGAGTCGTCTATCTTGATTTCTTCTAAGATTGTGGTGAAAGTGGTGTGACGGCAGTGGTCAGACCAGTAGGTGTCGAGGATACGGAGTTCGGTTTCGGTTGGGTTGCGTTGCTCCTTTTGGAAGTAAGTGACTACTTCGTGGAGGTCGTCGGCGTTCATTGCCAAGCCCCATTGCTTGCAGAACGCAGCGTACTCCTCGCGAGGCATATGGATAAAACCGTCCAACTTAGCCAATGGCTTGATGTCGGCGGTTTGGTTTTGCACCAATTGACTGAGGTCTTTCTCGCGCGACTCCACAGCGTTGATGTAGTAGTGGCGAATCTTAGCCATGTCCGCCTCAGAGATGGTGTCATCAAAGATGAGCAGACGGCTACTGCGAATCTCTACTTCGGCATTGGGGTCAATGAGGTGTACACAATCCACCGCCGATGATGCACGTTGGTCGAACTGACCAGGGATATACTCTACAGCGAGGTATTTCTTGCCTGATAGCCCCATCGCCTCATCGCCTATTTCCACCGTGTCGGTTACCGTCTCGCCAAAGACGGTGTAGCGGCATTGCTCCAGCAGTTCGGGGGTAAAACCAAAGAGGTCGTACACATTGATATAGCGAAGCGATTGCAGACTGAGTTGCAAGTTCTCGTTGAGCTCGTTCTTGAGACTCTTGGCTTCTACTTGGAAGGCAGGACGCTTTTCTACAAAAATTCGAAAATTAGCCATGATTAGATAACTGTATTTACTACTTTCTCGGTTTGTTGTTGGCGGAAGTCTTCGAGTTGAGCGAGGAGAGCATTGTCTTGCAAGGCAAGGATAGCCACTGCGAGCAATGCTGCGTTCTTCGAACCATTGATAGCCACCGTAGCCACAGGTATACCTGCTGGCATTTGCACGATGCTCAGGAGCGAATCCAGTCCGTCAAGAGTTTTGCTGCGGATAGGTACACCAATCACAGGGAGGAAGGTCAATCCTGCAATCACACCTGCGAGGTGCGCAGCGCCGCCTGCGCCAGCGATGATAATGCTTAGTCCACGCTCACGAGCGGACTCTGCCCACTTCATAAGCTCGTGTGGAGCACGGTGCGCACTAATGACGCGTTTATCTACTTCAATGCCAAATTGTTGAAGGGTCTCAATCGCGGGAGTCATTACCTCCAAATCGCTGGTAGAACCCATAACTACGCCTACTTTCATATTTGTGTATATGTTTGTTTCGTTATCCTAATTTCTTCAACGCAGTGCGGACGCGGGCGAGTGTTTCCTCTTTGCCCAGCACATCGGTGATGTTCCAGATATGTGGACCACGAGCGGCGCCTACCAAACAGATACGGAAAGCATTCATCACAATACCTACGCCGTACTCCTTCTCCGCAATCCAAGGCATAATCAGATTATCCAAGCCCTCGGCTGACCAGTCATCGTGCGCCTCCAGCAAAGCCAACATCTCGGTCATATGCTTAGGACTATCCTCTTTCCAACGCTTCTTCAGCGACTTCTCATCGTACTCCGTAGGAGCTACGAAGAAGAAATTCACTTGCTCCCAGAGTTCGGAAACGAAGTTCACGCGGTCCTTTGTCAAACCGATCACTTTCGCCACTACGTCAGGCGATAAGGCGCTTAGGCTATTAGGCGAAAGGTGAGAGGCGAGAATGGGCATAAACTGCTCGGCGAGCTCCTCGTTGGACTTGAGTTGGAGGTATTGGTGGTTGAACCACTTGCCTTTCTCGTAGTCGAATTTCGCACCCGACTTGCTCACGCGCTCCAATGAGAACTGCTCAATGAGCTCTTGCATGGTGTACATCTCTTGGTCGCCTGTAGCATGCCATCCGAGCAAAGCAAGGAAGTTAATCACTGCCTCTGGATAGTAGCCTTCCTCGCGATAACCCGATGATACAGAGCCATCTTTCTGGTTGTGGAACTCCAATGGGAAAACAGGGAATCCGAGGCGGTCGCCATCGCGTTTGGATAGTTTACCATTGCCGTCTGGCTTGAGCAAGAGTGGCAAGTGCGCAAACTCAGGCATACTATCCTCCCAACCAAACGCCTTATATAATAATACGTGAAGAGGAGCAGAAGGCAACCACTCTTCGCCACGAATCACATGGCTAATCTCCATCAAATGGTCGTCCACGATATTAGCGAGGTGGTAAGTAGGCAGGTCATCCGCTGACTTATAAAGCACTTTGTCATCGAGGATATTCGAGTTAATCACCACTTCGCCGCGGATAAGGTCATGCACATGTACATCGATGTTTGGCTCCACCTTGAAACGAACCACATACTTCTCACCATGGGCGATACGTGCATCCACTTCCTCTTTGCTGAGTGTCAACGAGTTGACCATCTGTTCACGCGTGCGGGCATCGTATTGGAAATTGGCAATCTCAGCGCGCTTGGCCTCCAGTTGCTCTGGAGTATCAAACGCGATATAGGCATGGCCCGAAGCGAGGAGCTCATCCACATACTTGTGATAAATCTCGCGGCGCTCGCTTTGGCGGTATGGGCCATGGTCGCCCTTACCATTGGGCGCGTCTTGGCAGATACCCTCATCAATCTCGATGCCGAGCCAAGCTAAGGCTTCGGTGATATATGCTTCGGCTCCAGGCACAAAGCGCGTGGAGTCGGTATCCTCAATACGGAGCAACATGTCGCCACCATGCTGGCGAGCAAAAAGATAATTAAACAAGGCAGTACGCACACCGCCGATATGCAACGCACCAGTTGGACTGGGTGCAAAACGAACACGAACCTTTCTATTCATTGTTTAAAAAATTTTAAAAGTTCTAAAAGTTTTAAGGGTTTTAAGGGTTATTTCTTCTTTTTCCGTTTTAGGAATGGGATATGCCACGATGAACGCGGAAGGGGTTGGGTCATATCATCGGAGATATGTAGCACAAAGCGTTTGTAGTAGGACACGAGTAGGGTAGTGACGGGCAGAGCGATAATCATCCCCACAAATCCGAGCAACGATCCCCATACCGACAGACTGAGCAGTATCCATGCAGGGCCCATACCTGTGACATTGCCCATAATCTTGGGCACCAATACCATATCTTGGATGGTCTGTACAATAATGAATACTGCAGCTATGCAAAGCATCACTACCCACACGGGGCGACCACTTTCCGCCGACTGAATCAAGCCAAGCAAGATACATGGAGGAATACCCAACGCTTGCATATAAGGCACCAAGTTTAGCACACCGATAATCAAACCAATACCAATACCCATCGGCAAACCAATAATCTGAAAACCAATGGCAAACAATATACCTACAATGCCCGCTACCAAGGCTTGACCGCGAAAATACGCATTCATGTTACGGTCAAGATCGCCCATGAGCATCACAATGCTATCGCGAGAACGTTCGGGGATATATTTGTGCCAATTAGTGGAAATCTTTTCATAATCAATCAGCAGAAAAATGATGTACATCAAGCATACAAACACGACCGCCAAACTCATCACAGCATTCACACCACTGCTAATCCAATCACCCAAAATCGGAAGCATTTTCTTGACACCTTGCTGCACTTCTTCCGATTGCAGAAGCGTCTTGATATCCATACTCTGGATAATCTCTTCCATACGCGCATTGACGCGAGGCGAGAAATACTCGCTACCATCCCATTCGCTGACATAGGTCTTCACACTCTGCGAAAGCGAAGTGGCTTGACGACTGATAGCCGGCACCACCGCTGCCACTACACCCGTGAGTACGCCTACTACGAGCAGAATAGTCACAATCACCGATAGCACACGATTCTTCAGTCGGCACTTGTGCTGAAAGAAATTCACGATGGGTGCCAACATATAGGCCACCACAAAACTAATCAAAAATGGCAATAGCACACCGCTCAAGCGGCGAATGAGCAGGTACAATGCCACAAGTACCACGATCGTGATGGTGGTACGAACCAACCATTGGCGGTTGAAGATGGAGGTGTTATTGGAATCGTCGATGGGCATTTTAGCGTATTATGTAGTGATTAGCAATGCAATGTGTACAATAATGAGAATGAGACAGAAGAATGTGCATATGTTTCTCGCAAGAAGCCAACGGAATAGAAACCAATCCATACCGCTTTGGACATAGGCTGCCCAATCGCCCATGGGTCCCATCCACCATCGCGGATGGTCGATGCGAGGAAGACCGTAGGCAAACAGTCGCGTGGAATGAATGAGGAAAATAGACATGGGTAGGGTACACAGGGTTAAGAGA
>CALZHO010000054.1 GCA_945787425.1 uncultured Bacteroidales bacterium | reverse complement strand
GCCCATTTGGGTGCGGAACACAAAGCCCTCGATACCTACGAAGTCGCCTATATCAAGCAGTTTCTTGAATACTACGTTGTACATCTGTTGCTCTGCGGTGGTAGCAGTTTCTCCTTCTGGGGTAGGTGCTTGGATGTCGTCGCGGCTTACATATACTTGGATACGACCTTTGGAGTCTTGAATCTCAACGAACGATGCCTTGCCCATGATACGGCGTGACATCAATCGACCTGCAATACGCACAGGCTTGCCTGTGTACCATGCCTCATCGCCTTTTGCCTCATCTCCTTCAACGTCCACAAAAGTGGACTTGATATCGGTTGAATAACCTGTAACTACATACTCATCAGCGGGATATGGGTTGATACCCAAATCGCGCATCTTTTGCAGACTTTCTCTGCGTACTAATTCTTGTTCAGAAAGTTCCATATCTTTTTTGTTTCTAATTTTTCGCCAATAACATATACTAATACACACCAAAAAAGGGTATTGCTGCTTCAGATAACAACAAATTAACCCAATTTCGGCTGCAAAGATACTGCTTTTTTGTGAAATATGCAAACTTTCGGGTATATTTTTGTATAAATTTGCATATGTCAATAAAAAGCATTACCTTTGCAAATTATTTCATTTTTGGTAGAGTATGATAACGTATTTGTTGCTATATTTATCCATTGCGCTTGGCGTATCGTTTGTGTGTTCGGTGCTGGAGTCCACGTTGATGTCCACCACCCTTTCGTATATCAATTTGCGTGAAGAGGAAGGTTATAAACCTGCTGTGTTGATGAAGAAGTACAAGACAGAGACTGAGCGTCCGCTGGCCGCTATTCTCTCGCTCAATACGATTGCTAATACGGTGGGTGCCAGTGGTGTGGGTATGCAAGCCACGCTCCTGTTTGGCGAAGCGTGGTTTGGTGTGTGTAGTGCCATTATGACCATTTTGATATTGGTTTTCGCTGAGATTTTTCCGAAGACGATAGGTACCACCTATTGGAAGAAATTGATGGGCTTGGCGGCTTACACTATTCGTGTCTTGATTATTGTGATGTGGCCTATTGTGAAGATGATAGAGCTTATCTCTCGACTCTTCCCTGAACCTGATGAGGCAGTGGTCAGCCGCGAAGAGGTGATTGCAATGGCCAATGTGGGAGAAGAGGAAGGTGTGATAGAGGAGGATGAGAATAAGATTATTCGCAACCTTATGCGCCTGAATGAGGTGAAGGCATATGAGGTGATGACCCCTCGTGTGGTGGCTGCCACTGCACAGGAAAGCATGACCCTTAGAGCGTATTACGACAGTGATGCCTATGACCATTTTTCGCGTATTCCTGTCTATGCAGAATCACAAGAGTTTATTACAGGCTACGTGCTACGCGATGATGCGTTGGAAGAACTGACAGAAGACCAGTTTGAGAAGACCTTGGGTGAGATCAAGCGCCCGTTGCTATATTTTAATGAAGAATCCAGTGTGGGCGATATTTTTGACAAGATGTTGCAGGAGAAGTCGCAGATTGGCGTGGTGATTGATGAGTATGGTTGTTTCCAAGGTGTGTTGACCTTCGAAGATGTGATAGAAACGATTTTTGGTTTTGAGATTATCGACGAGATGGATGTGGTGACTGATATGCAGCAGTACGCTCGCGAGCGTTGGCAGCAGCGTCAGAAGAAATATCGCACTATTGCTCCAAAAGAAAATCGTTCAGAGCAGGTTTCCAAAGCTATCAAGAGCGCGGAGAGTGAGGCGTGATAGCGCGTAGTCGTCTATCGATGAGAAGGCGATGGCAATCGTATCGGGTATCTGAGGCAACTCAGATACTTTTTTTATATGGAATCGCGCGTGTATGCGCTGGTGCGATAGAATATGTGTGAGGTCAATACTGGGCAGGTGTGCTTCGGTGGGGAGCAACTGATCGCTTTCTTCGAGCGGAAACTCATATAGATGTTGCCATATATCTTTGCCCGTTCGCTGATGCAGTAGTGTGCGCATATCGGGTGTACAGTATATGGTGTAGTTCAGATAGCGTTCGCGCAATGCTGTGCGGGGCTTGCGCACGGGTAGTAGTTCCACTGTGTGGTGGGCGTATGCCATACAGCACGATTGGATAGGGCAAGATGTGCAATCTGGAGAAGTGGGTGTACAATGTAGTGCTCCAAACTCCATGATGGCAGAGTTGAATAGGCGCGGATGATCTTGGTCTAATAATTGCCATGCCAATTGGCGGAAATGTTTTTTGCCCAGTGTGGTGTCAAACGCTATTTCGCAATCGTATAGGCGTGCCAGCACACGATACACGTTGCCGTCTAATGCGGGGTAGGGTAGGTTGAATGCAAAGGAAGCTATGGCTCCTGCGGTGTATTCGCCTACACCGGGTAAGGATAGCAACTGTTGGAAAATTGCTTCTGGTGTGAGTTGCTCCGAGTGGCAGAACACCTCAGCGCCTTGCGCTACAGCTTGCTGAGCTGCTCGATGCATATTGCGGGCACGAGAGTAATACCCCAACCCTTGCCAATAGCGTAGCACTTCATCTTCACTGGCAGCTGCCAACGTGTATATATCAGGGAAACGCCCTATAAATCGGAGGTAATAGTCAAGACCTTGATTCACACGTGTTTGTTGTAGAATGACCTCCGAGACCCATATCAAATACGGGTCTTGTGTCTCGCGCCAAGGCAATACACGATGGTTCTGTTCGTACCATCGAGATAACTTATTATGTATCAACGAATGATTCAAAATTCGCTGCAAAGGTAGTCAAAATTTGAGAAATATGCAAAAAAATGATTTTTTTTTCGATTTTTCTTTTATAAATCAAAAAATTATCGTACCTTTGCAGCCGATTTCGCTCTGTGTGATTTTTATTGGGATACCTAATAGTGTTGAAAAAGTTAAATTTATATAATACATTACTATTATGACAAAAGCAGAACTCGTTAACGCAATTGCGATTAAAACAGGTTATGACAAAACAACGATCATGAATGTTGTGGAGTCAGCAATGGAGAACATCAAGAAGACCGTAGCAGACGGTGAGGCAGTTTATCTGCGTGGTTTTGGTAGCTTTGCTACTAAGGTGCGCAAGCAAAAAGTGGCTCGTAACATTACGAAAAAGGAGTCTATTATCGTTCCTGAGCACAAGATTCCTTCGTTCAAACCTTCTGATGCATTTGTTGAGATCTTGAAATAATCGGCAATAGATAAGAAAACAATCATTAACAATTAAATTATAATTATTATGCCAAACGGTAAAAAGCACAAAAGACATAAAATGTCGACACACAAACGTAAAAAACGTTTGCGCAAGAATCGTCATAAACATAAGTAATGTTAAGACGATGTATTGAACACTAACGGCTTTGTGGTAGTATCCTGTTTGGGCGCAAACTGGTGGCCACAAAGCATTTTTTTGATTTATTGAATATGAAAAGCGAACTCTTTGTGGATGTGACTCCGCAAGAAGTGGCTATTGCGCTCACTGAAGATGGTCGCCTCATGGAGGTGAATCGTGAGCAACGAGGCAAGGATACTTTCGCGGTCGGCAATATATATTATGGTCGTGTCAAGAAAGTGATGCCTGCTTTGAATGCCGTTTTTGTGGATGTAGGTCATGAGAAAGAAGCTTTTCTGCACTACCTTGATTTAGGATCGGGGTTTCTTACGACACAAAAGTATGTAACCAAATTGGTTTCTGACCGTCGTCGTATTCCGGATATACAGAAGATAGAGCGCCAACCTGAGTGTACAAAAGAGGGGCAGATTGCCGATTACTTGAAAGTAGGTGATACCCTTCTGGTTCAGGTCACAAAGGAGCCTATCAATTCCAAAGGACCGCGACTCTCTGCTGAGATTTCCATCACGGGACGTAATTTCGTTCTTATTCCTTTTATAGATAAGGTGATGGTCAGCAACAAGATTGCTCGTGAGTCGGAGAGAGGACGATTAAAGCAATTGGTACATTCCATCAAGCCGCATGGCTTCGGGGTCATAGTGCGTACGGTGGCTGAAGACAAACGAGTGGCGGAGTTGGACAACGAATTGCGTATTCTGGTCAAACGCTGGGAGGACTGTGTGCGCACCTTGCAACACACCGAACCAGTCCACCTCATCAGCCAAGAGCTCGGACGCACGATAGGTATCCTGCGGGATATTTTCTCGCCTGATTTCGAGAGTGTTCATGTCAACGACAAGACGGTTTACGATGAGGTCAAGCAGTATCTGGATTTGATTGCTCCCGAGTCGTCTAAGGTGCTCAAACTTTACACGGGTGAACAACCCCTCTTTGATAAGTTTGACATCACGCGTCAGATGAAGACGGGATTGGGACGTACGGTTGGGTTCAAGAAAGGTGGGTATCTGATTATGGACCGCACCGAAGCATTATTCTCTATTGATGTGAATAGTGGTAGTAAGAAACTTTTTGCCGATCAGGAGCAAAATGCCTTTCATTTTAACATGCTTGCTGCAGATGAGATTGTGCATCAGCTTCGATTGAGAGACATCGGTGGAATTATTGTTGTAGATTTCATTGATATGGATGATAAGGCCAATCAGCAAGCCTTGTACGAACACATGCAACAGCTGATGAGCCATGATAGAGCCAAACACAACATATTGCCCCTCAGCAAGTTTGGACTGATGCAAATCACTCGCCAACGCGTGCGCCCGGCGGTGGAAATGAATGTGATGGAGACATGTCCTACTTGTATGGGAAAAGGCAAGATACAGCCGTCGCTGTTCTTTACGGACCAAGTATCGGAGCTTGTGATGGCAATGAGAGCACAGTATGGAAGGGGACTGCGATTGCATCTGCATCCTTATGTATATGCTTATGCTACCAAAGGGCTGCTTAACCTGAAAAGGCAATGGGCGATAAAGTATGGAGTGCATGTCGTAGAGAACCAAAGTCTGGGAATGCTGGAAACCAAGTTCTTCACCAGCAAAGGCGAAGAAGTCTTCCTGCAAGAAGAAAAGCAAACGGATCAGGTGTGCGAAAAGTGATGATAAAAAGAAACTAATCGAAAGATTGGTTTCTTTTTTTTTGTCATAATCGCATAGATTATTTGCATATTCCAAATAATTTTCTTAATTTTGCAGCGAAAATCTTAAAAATTGTTTTTTTATGCTGAAATATCCTCTTTTAATCAATGTAGTAATGGGGCTCGTGGGGCGTATGGAACTACGCAAACTGAATCGTGCATCGCGCGACCCACGCAAGGCGCAAGAGCAGACTTTGCGTCGTATGCTGGAGCTTTCCAAGGATACGGTCTATGGACGCGAACATCATTTCGCTGAGATATTAGATTGCAAGACGGATACCGAACTCTATGCACGTTACCAGCAGTACGTCCACAAGCAGGACTATGAGCAACTCCGTCCTTATGTCAATCGCACCAAGGAAGGGGCGGCTGATATTCTCTTCCCTGGGCATCCTGTGATGTATGCTACTACCAGCGGCACGACGGCTGAACCCAAATGGATTCCTATCACCAGGCACTATCTCAAGCGCATCTATGGCAAGATGACCCGCCTGTGGCTATATAATTTTATTCACCATCGACAGATGGTCTTTGCGGGCAAGGTGGTGATTATTGTGGGTAAGGCGGAGGAAGGTCGCGCTTTGGATGGTACGGTCTTTGGTTCGGTGTCAGGATTGACTCGAAAAGATGTGCCTCGTTTCATCAAGAAGCACTATGCCTTCTCCTCTATTGTGTATGATATTCCTGATTATAATGCGCGCTATTATGTCATTATGCGTCTGAGTATTGAGCAGGATGTCACGATGCTGGTCACAGCTAATCCAAGCACGATCGTGGAGATGCAGCATAACGCCATCGAGTACTACGATAAGTATATCGAAGATATAGAGAGTGGAACGCTCAATAGAGAACTGAATATCCCTGATTATATTCGTGAGGAACTGGAGAAAAACCTCCGACCCAACCCTACGCGTGCAGCCGAACTGCGCCGACTCAAGCAGGAGTACTATACACCGCTGCCACGCCACTATTGGCCTAATCTGCAAGTGCTTTCTACATGGAAGTGTGGTAATACCAAGGTCTATCTGGATAAGTTCCAAGGCTCCTTCCCAGACGAGATTTGCCACCAAGAGATAGGCTATTTCTCATCGGAGTGCCGATTTGGTTTTGTGATGGATGAGGGCATTAACACCACATTGTTTCCTCATTTTCACTACTATGAGTTTATCGCTGAGGAAGATTTGGATAACCCGAATCCAAGATATTGGCAACTA
>CALZHO010000053.1 GCA_945787425.1 uncultured Bacteroidales bacterium | reverse complement strand
GTTGCGCGGTTTGATGCCCGCAGTATGGTGGAGCAGTCTGCTCATAGACGGTGTAGTGATGGGTATAGGTGCTGTATTGGCCTTTCTGCCGAATATCATCATCATGTTCTTCTTCCTCAATCTGATGGAGGATTCCGGATACATGGCGCGTGTGGCATACACCATGGACAAGATTATGCACCGTATCGGGTTGCACGGTAGTTCATTCATCCCGATGCTGATGGGCTTCGGTTGCAACGTGCCTGCCATCATGGCTGCTAAGGATATTACCAACAAGAAAGACCGAGCCATCACGATGATGATGGTACCGTTTATGAGTTGTTCGGCACGACTGCCCGTATATATGCTGTTTATAGGAGCATTCTTTACAGAGCAGAAAGCGTTGGTGATGCTGTCGCTATATATCATAGGTATCTTGCTGAGCATTTTATTCGCATGGATGATGCAGCATATGCCCGCTTTCCGTCAACCCAAACACGACTATGTGAGCGAGTTGCCCCCCTACCGCCGCCCTACCCTACGCAATACAGGATTGCACATCTGGGAGCGCGTAGCGGATTACTTGCAGAAGATTCCTGCAGTCATCATCTGGGCAAGCGTTATCATTTGGGCACTGACCTACTTCCCGACTGGCAGCATAGACCATATGGAAGATAGTTATTTGGCGATGATTGGGCACTGGATGGAGCCCGTGATGCGTCCGTTAGGATTTGACTGGAAAATGTCGGTATGCCTACTGACAGGACTGCCCGCCAAAGAAGCCATCGTGTCCACGATGGGCATACTCTACCCCGCTGAGAGCGCACTGACGGCATTCACACCCGTGACGGCTTATGCGTTTATGGTGTTTGTGCTGTTGTACTTCCCATGCGTGGCGACAATCACGACACTGAGAAAAGAGATTGGTGCCAAATGGGCATGGTACAGCGTAGTGCAGTCGCTGGTGCTGGCGTGGGTGCTGAGTTTTGTGATATATCAGGTGGGGAGGATATTTTAGGTTAGAGGTTAGAGGTTAGAGGTTAGAGGTTAGAGGTTAAAGGTTAGAGGTTAAAGGTTAGAGGCAAGAATTTATGAAAAAGATTATATTAGCAGTATTATTTGTGGCCTTGCCCTGGGTATGGGCAGAGGCGCATGCGTGGGGAACGGTTTTGGATGATAAAGGCGAGCCATTGGTGGGCGCAAACGTGTATTGGGCAGGAACTACCGTGGGTGTAGCTACCGATATGGACGGACGCTTCCAACTGGAGCCCGCGAAAGAGACCAACCTGCTGGTAACCAGTTTTATGGGTTTTCATAACGACACTACCGAAGTGACCCAACATAGCGAACTGACTATTGTGCTGGTAAGCGACCTCGTGCTGGAAGAAGTGAATATCGTGGAACGCAAGATGGCGGTACTCCGTTCGCGCGTATCTGCCCTACAAGTGGAGACACTGACAGGCGAAGCCCTATGCATGGCCGCTTGCTGCAACCTGAGCGAGAGTTTTGAAACCAGTGCTTCGGTGGATGTAGCATACTCCGATGCTGCCACAGGTGCGAAGCAGATCCGTTTGTTGGGACTGAGTGGCACCTACGTGCAGTTGCTCACCGAAAATACCCCAAACATACGCGGATTGGCACAATCCTTTGGTATGGAATATATACCTGGACCATGGATGGAAGCCATACAAGTGAGCAAAGGTACGTCGTCCGTACTGAATGGCTATGAAGCGATTGCAGGACAAATCAATGTAGAGTACCTCAAACCACAAACACAAGACCCTATCGCACTCAATGCGATGATTAGCACCGAGACCCATGCCGAAGTGAATGTCACTGGCGGGTGGGATATTAACGATAAAGTATCCACTGGTGTGCTTTTCCACGCACAAAATATGTCGCTCGAATTGGACCATAACCACGACGGCTTCCTCGATATGCCCAAGAACACCCATATCAATCTGCTCAACCGTTGGTATATCAAAGAAGGCGACTATACGGGACAAATCCTCGTGCGCGGACTGTATGACCGCCGCATAGGTGGACAAACCAAAGAGGCGATGGCTGCTATGGCTTCGCCATATGCTATTGATCTGAACACATGGCGCGTGGATGGATTTATGAAAAACGGCTATGTGTTTGATGCAGAATTGGGTACATCAATAGGTATCATTGCCTCGGCATCGTATCACAATCAGCAGAATACGTATGGTTCGCGCCAATGGAACGCTGCGCAAACTAATGCCTATCTGAATGCTATTTTCCAAACAGGATTTGATGATTCGGCAACCGACCTATGGGATGACCATTCGCATAACTTGTCGGCAGGATTGAGTGTGAATTATGATGGGTATGATGAAAGCTTATTAGGCGAAAGGTTAGAGGCGAAAGGCGAGAAACCGATGAGGCATGAGGTGACGCCTGGTGTGTTTGCAGAATATACTTATACATACAAAGATAAAGTGACCTTGCTCGTGGGTGTGCGCGAGGACTATTCTACTCGCTATGGTTTCTTCACTACCCCTCGTATGAACCTTCGTTATGCACCATTTGAGTGGTGGACCTTGCGCGGGTCAGTGGGATTGGGCTATCGAACACCTAATGCTATTGCGGATAATGCTGCCTATTTGCCAAGCAATCGAGCGTATTATTTGGGCGATGGGCAATTGGCTATTGACGAAGGGCAATGGCAGAATGTATTAGCACAAGAACGTTCGATGAATACAGGACTTTCGACGGTATTCTATATCCCTATGGGCCAGAAAGAATTGCAACTGTCGGGCGAATACTACTATACGAGATTCTTAGACGGCGTGATAGCCGACATGGACCGCGATTTGCATGGTGTAACTTTGTATAATATGCACGATGTAGATGGTGCACAGTACTTCTCCCACAACTGGCAAGTGGAAGCGAACATGGAGATTCTGCGCGGATGGACTATGACCGCAGCATTCCGTTATACGGATGTGAAGCAGACTACGTTTAATACCGCAGCCAATGCATGGCAACTGCGTGATAAACCATTACAGAATAAATTCAAAGGTATCATCTCTACCAGTTATCAGACACCCCTCAAGACGTGGCAGTTTGACCTGACGGCACAATTCAACGGCGAAGGTCGTATGCCAGACGGCTTTGTTGTGCCAGAGGGTAGCAATCAGTATAGGACGCATAATGGATATATATACCATAAGTGGTACCCACAACTATTGGGACAAATCACCAAATACTTCCGCACATGGTCTATCTACCTCGGTGCAGAGAACATGACGAATTTCACGCAAGATAATCCAATACAAGGTGAAAGGTTAGAGGTGAAAGGTGAAAGGTATGTGAATACACAGTCGGCAGACTTTGACGCGTCCATGATATGGGCTCCTATCCACGGATGGAAACTGTATTTGGGTTTCCGCTGGGCGTTGGAGCGCGCAGAATAATTTTGAATTAAGAATTTTGAATTAAGAATTAAGAATATGAAAAGACTCGTTATCTTCCTTTTGGCGATTATGCCGATGGCATTTATGCTCTCTATTGCAGAGGCGAAGCCAAACAAACAGAAAGTGGTGTTGTACGTGCATCTGCATTGTGAAGACTGCTGCAACAAGATTCTAAAAAATATTCCTTTTGATAAGGAATTGAAGAACGGCGTGAAGGACCTTGTTTTCAACATGGAAGAACAGACCGTGACCGTCACCTATGATGCCAACAAAACGGATGTGCCAACCATCCAAAAGGCCTTTGCCAAAATCGGTAAGCCCGCGACTACGCACAAGCCAGAGCACCACGAGGAGCATCATCACGAGCACCACGGACATCAGCATTAAGAAAAGAGGCGAGAGCCTCTTTTTTTAGGCGACGAAGTGAGGAGGTGATAAGGTTAGGGGACGGATAGATGATACTCCGCGGAGAGGAGTAAGGGATAATTGGAGTCGATGTGACCAGAAGGATAATCAAACAGCACAGGGAATGAATATGGTTCTACCACTTGGCGAATAGACTCCAACAATGTACAACCCATCGAAGGATCATCCTCGCAATCCGTAAACTGACCAACCACCAAACCACCGATACGCTCAAAGACACCACTCATGCGCAGGTTGTGTAGCATGCGGTCTATGTGATAGTGATTTTCACATATATCCTCGATAAAGAGAATAGGCGGTTCGGCGCATTGCTCAATAACCTTATTCAAACTAAAAGGTGTACCCTGCAAGCCATATAGCACACTCAGATTGCCACCAATCAGTTTCCCCTGCGCTTCGCCACTGCGGTTGAGAGGAGAAGAAGATGTATGGTGGATGATAGATGGGTGACTGGATATAGAAGATGGGGTGCAGTGAGGCGATGGGTGATACGTGAGTGGCAAGAGATGCGATGTGAACGAAAGTGGCGAGGGGATGGATGTAGCCATAAGGAAATCGCGTTCCGCCATCAAAGCAATATCATCATCGGGTAACAAAGATAAGTCTTTGCACATATTAGCATGCAACGATGGCACCCCATTCATGCTCATCAGAGCATGCAGTGCTGTGACATCAGAAAAGCCCACCAATAATGGCCATTCTGCTTTAGGACGTTGAGGGAGAACCACCCTATCAAGAATACGTTGTAATCCATAGCCGCCACGACTACACAAAATAATATCCACAGAGGAATCTGCCAATGCCGTATTGAGATCTGCGAGGCGCTCCTCATCCGTTGCCGAGAAACGACCTAAATGACCGAACGCATGCTCAGCAACCGATACACAAAAACCCCACTGCTCGAGGCGAACTTTGGCTCTATTTACCCACTGCGAATCAATCGCACTGGCGGGAGAAAGAATTCGAATATGCTTCATCGTGTGCAAAATTACATTTTTTTTTTCATATATCAAAAAAAAGTTGTATCTTTGCAGCAAATTATGCAAAAAATAGGCATCTTTATATTATTTTTGCTTTGTTCCATGACCGTTTTTGCACAAAACGAAGTCAAAGCGAACGAGTGGTTTCAAGCAGCAGACTATTCTGCTGCCAAGAAGGAATATGGTCTGTTGCTTCGCCGTTATCCCTCCTCTGCGCTATTTGCGTATCGCTACGCACGCTGTGCTCAAGAATTGGGAGATTATCAGACTGCTCTGGAGTATTTTGCCAAGTCAGGTAATCGCTATGACCTGAAACATTTCCATCTGGGAGAGATATACTTGAAATTAGGGTATGCAGAACAGGCCATTGCATCCTACGAGACCTATTTGTCCACACTCAAGCCAGACTCAGAACGTGTGCCATACGTGCGCGCACAAATATATAAGGCAGAGAAACTGCAACGATACTTGCGCCGTGTGGAGAAAGTGGAAATCATAGATTCGGTAGAAACAAGTGTAGATAGTATATTGGCATATTGTCCCCTATCAACAGAAGCAGGAACGATGACATACACTCCAAAAGGCAGTATTGTCTATACCAATCAACGCCAAGACCGTACGTTGTGGGCTGCAACACATGATTCTACCACTATCATTGTATCCAGCCACAATTTGATGGGACAATGGTCCAAACCAGACACACTGCCACAAACAGTGAATTTCACCCAGCAACAGGGCTATCCCTACGTGCTGAGCGATGGTGTTACCCTATATTTCGCAGCATGCGACACAAGTGGATTAGGCGGATATGATATCTATGTAACGCGATATAATATGCATACCGATTCATATACTACGCCTGAAAACGTAGGTATGCCATTCAACTCTTCCGCCAACGACTATATGATGCTGATAGACGAGCATCGCAACATAGGATATTTTGCCACCGACCGATTCTCTGCAAACGGAAAAGTACGTATCTATTCGTTTGTGCCAACCGTACAAAAACACTATTGGCGAGGTCTGTCGCAAGACTCGTTGATAGCGTATGCCCAACTGCGCTATGTATGGCCTGTGCAACAGCCAAACGAGATTGCCGAGAGAGACAGCATAGCTGTTGCCTCACCCATAGAAGAGGTGATAGAAAAAGAGATATTCTTTATCCTTAACGACTCGGTGGTTTATACTTCGCTCACGGATTTTAGAAACATTAACGCTCAAAAGAAATATCAAGAATGGGTTGACATTCAACGAAAGATTCAGAATAATGCACAAAAATTAGCCACTCTGCGAGAGCAATATAGCCAAGCAGACGATGAAGCACGAAAAAAAATGGCTCCTGCCATTCTCCAACTGGAGCAATTGCAAAGCCAATATGCAGCACAATGCGAACAGCTCATCCATAAGAGCCGCGAATTAGAAACGTCGGCTCGTCAACAATAGAGCATTCCCACAA
>CALZHO010000052.1 GCA_945787425.1 uncultured Bacteroidales bacterium | reverse complement strand
GAGTTATGGTCAGAACTTGTTGCAACACTCGCGCGAGACGGCTAACCTCTGTGCTGCTATGGCGGCTGAACTTGGACTCAACGTCAAGAAAGCACGCCGCGCAGGTTTGCTCCACGATATTGGAAAGGTCAGCGATGAGGATATGGAGATGCCACACGCACAACTGGGTATGAAACTCTGCGAGAAGTATGGTGAGAAACCCGATATCTGCAATGCCGTAGGCGCTCACCACGAGGAGTGCGAGATGGAATCTATCATCGCGCCTATCGTACAAGCTTGCGATGCTATCTCTGGCGCTCGTCCAGGTGCACGTCGCGAGATTGTAGAGGCATACGTAAAACGTCTTAATGACCTTGAGAATATTGCAATGTCCTACCCTGGAGTTACCAAGACCTATGCACTCCAAGCTGGTCGCGAACTCCGCGTAATCGTGGGTGCAGACAAACTTAGTGACAAGGAGACTGAGTTGCTCTCATTCGATATTGCTAAACGCATCCAAGACGAGATGACTTATCCAGGTCAAATCCGTATCACTGTCATCCGCGAAACACGCGCCATAAGTTACGCTAAATAATTTTGATACGACTATAACAAAGAAATAGACTGCCCATATAGGCGGTCTATTTCTTTTCTCTAAACACTAAACACTAACCACTAACACACTCCTCCAACCATTTATCCAACGACTCTTTCTCACCTAGTCCCACTCGATCTTTGATACGCATTCTTCGGCTCCAAATCGTGCGTTGTGTCAATCCCAATAGCAAACATATATCTGCATTATCCAATCCCAGTATGTACAGCGCAAGTACCTGTATATCAGTATTTGTCAATCGTGGATATTCCTTTTGTAGGCGGCTCAAAAGGTCTCCATAACATCCGTTAAACTCCATGAAAAAGTTCTTCCATTGTTCTTCTGTGGAGAATATATTCGAGTCAATAAACTGCTGTGCCCAATTAGGAATCGTTTCCTCTTTCTTTTTGGTCAGCAGTGCCTCTTGCAAATTCTTATTCAGCTCCAATCGCTGATTCAATACGCGCTTTAGTGCATTTCGACGCAACTCCAACTCATTCTGCAAATCTTTGATTTGCTGCTGAGTACGTGCTTGTTCGGTCAATCGCTCTGTGCGGCGTTTCGCATTATATAAAATCAGTAATATACCCACGCACAATATAATAATCACCACCGCGCCCAATACGATATACAACTGTTGTTTCTCCAATTGCAACTGCAAGTTCTTTGCCTTTTCTACTTCATTATCAAAGTGTTGTGCTGCCACAAACGCACTGGCTCTACCTTCCTCTTCCAGTTCTCTGTAATATGCATTATACAAATTATACAACGACTCATATGCCTCTTTGTTCTTGCCTTTCAAGTGCAGGTATTGACTCTCCCACAGGGCATGTTGTTGCTCACTCCACATTTGTGCCGTTGTGTCTGCTGCTAAAATATCAAGGTATATCTTCGCTGAATCTGCTTTGTGTGTGCGGATATAATATTTCACCAAGTCATAGGCATAACGCTTTCTGCCAACCTCATGGCACATGTATTGACATATGCAGGCTATCTCTGGCGAATTGGGCTGACTGACAGATAGTTGCGCGTATCTAATTTCCATATACAAGATACTATCCTTCATAAACCGTGCTGCAGACAGGGCTTTCTCAAAATACCCATCTCTGCCCTCGCTGCTGTTTCTACCCAGTTCTCTATATACCGAAGCCAGATAGAGTGGCAGTCCTGCTTCCTCCAAGTAGGGTAGTGCTTTGTGGTAGTTCTCTGTTGCAATCTCGTATAGTTGTTCACTCTCGCTAATACGCCCCATCTTGTAGTAGGTCATACCTCGAATGATAGATGTTGCAGGATAACTCTCCGCTTTTTTCAAGTGTTGCATCGCTTGGGTGTTCTCCCCTATATAATTAAGGTACGCACCTTGTATATAATATGCTTCGGACGCACTTGCTACATCGCCGCAACTCTCAAAGTAGTTCGCCAATGCCTCCATATCACTTCCTTCAGGCAATCGCAATTCACGCTTCAGCATTAGATGGGCTTCTGCCAAGCGATAACGCTGCATCTCATACTCATTCAATTCGTTGGTGTCTATCACGTCCAACATCACTTGTGCCGCATCTGCATCCAACCACATTTGCGATATTGCCCCCTGCAATTCTTCATTCTCAACAACCGTCCTCTTTGTACATGCTACACATACAATCAATAGGAGAAATAATATGATTATACTCTTTTTCATATCCTACTTTAATGGGGACCCCGAAAATTTTTAATTTTTGGGGAGAGCGGAGGCAGCTATCGCCTAATGACGCCAAGCGTCATTCTTTGCGATTGGCTTGCCGAACGCGACTGCAAATTTACTACTTTTTTCCCACTCTTGCAAGCACTTTTTGTTGCCTGCATCAGTTTTTTATTTTGTTAAAATTGCAATATGTTGAAAATCAGTTGCTTGTAATACTATGTTTTTGCTATCTGCATCAGTTTATTTTTTGGTCATATCAGAAAAAAGCAGTACCTTTGCAGCGGATTTCGAAAGCTCTAAATAGCGAATGTTTTACGATAAAAAATCTGCGAATATGAAAAAGTTGATCTATCTTTTGCCCATAATGACGATGGCGGTTTTGTTTGTCATGTTGCTTTGTGTGAGTTGTAGTCCGGATATATCTCCGGTAGAACCACCTTCTGGATTATTTGATTCATATATAGGAGGATTATCTACTAATGTGCAGAACAAAGATCGCGATCGTGTCTTTCGTGATACGATTACACCTCCAAGCAATCCAATGAATGAGATTCCGTATGTGCCAGGTACACACTTCTTCCGTGGTGTATTGCAGTTGGAGTATTTCCAAGGCTCACTCTTTTGTGCCATCCGTAGTACAAACAATAATAATTACTTCCTAACGGATAATGGTTCCATATATCTCATGCGCCTTAATAATCCGCTTTTGGAGGATTTTGCTGTAGGAGACACGGTGGTTGTATCAGCTGCGCCTATGATGTTGATAGATAGCTTGTCATTAGCTACATATCATATTTTATCAAATACTACTTTCAAAGAACCCTAAAATTGAATCAAGATGAATAAATATCGTACATATATATTATTGATGCTGATATGGATTGGCTTGCCCGTATCTGCCGAACAAACTACATCTGAGTTTATCCACGGTCGCCATGCTATCCGTATTGGCTGGGGAGACCCATGTTTGTCTAATGTGAAAGACCAACTAAAAGGGATTAATAATGTGCCTTTGGAGAATACCAGTTATTTGGAACATATTCAAGGAATGCCTGCTCCAGAGGCACATGAATATCTTACTCACTATCGCATGGTATTGGCTAATTCTCATCGGATTACTACGACGGGTAATATCTTTTTCGGCTATCGCTATCAGCTCACTCCGCTAATTGGTTTGGGGGCAGAAGCAAACTTGCTTGTGGCTACCGATCGTTTTTATATGCTTGATGGTTATCGAATAACTATTAATCAGCAGGCAGAGAATCAATTACTAAGCCTTTCCCTAATGCCTACGGTTCGTTTCACCTATTACCGCCAACGAGTTCTTGAACTGTATTCGGCATTAGGGGTAGGGTATAATTATGTTACATATAGTTATGCGACGCCTTCTAACTGGAATGAGTTAGATGTTTCTCATGGCATGTCGCTGAATGTCACTTTGTTTGGTGTGAATGTAGGTGGAGAGCATTGGTATGCTGAAGCGGAATTAGGTAGTTTGTGCTCTTGGTCATTTATGTGGCCGCAATCCACATGGGGACCGCTCTACGGCTCTCGCCTACTATCCGTAGCGTTTGGATTTAGATTCTAATATAAATATTAACCATTTAATAATTAATGTCTTATGAAAAAGTTATCATTTCTTTTCCTCGTTCTCTTAGGCGTATGTATGGCATCTTGTGAGTATCAACAACCTGAAGTTAGTTTTACTGCTTCTCAGTATACATTATCTGTCGGTGATAGTGCCGTGTTAGAAGTCTATCATGCTAATCATGTAGATTTCCAATACAGCGAAACTCGCAATGCTGAGACCCCAGTCTTTGAAATGTCTAATAGATTAGACTATTCTACTACGATTCATGCTCTCAATCCAGGAACAGACACTGTGTGGGTTTCTTATCGTTGGACTCAAAGCATTTTTGCCTATGGCAATCAAATACCCATTACTATAAATGTAGTCGAAACGGGTTGTTATTAATCATTTATCTTCCGCTATCTCTCCGCTGTCAATTACGGTAGATACACGGTAGATACACGGTAGATATACGATAGATACACGATAGATTAGTATAGGTATACCGTAGAAATACCCTGCCTTTAGATTTACTGGACGCAGTTTCCCTGATAGATATTTCACCTTTTCTGTAGATTATCGCTTCTAATTTACTGTTACCTATTGTACAATCCAAAAAAATATCGTACCTTTGCAAACCCTTTAAATAGTATGCATATGAAAACAAACTTTCGCCAAAAGTACAACAATCTGTTGCAACGCTTTATTCGTCTCTTCTCACTTTCCAGCGTCGCTTTTGTTTTGACTGCTTGCTATGGCTGTCCATACGCTGAATATGATGTAGAAGGATATGTCTATGATGAAAATGGCAACATGCTAGAGAATATGCAAGTCGTTGTCCGCACTTTTGATCAGGAATGGGATTACCCTGATACAGTCTATACCAACGTCGATGGTCATTATCGTGCTATTCATAGCCTTACTTCTACGGGTGGTGATTGTATGGAAGTGATTGTACATGATACCACAGGGGGATATGCCTCCGACTCCACACATATATCATCGGGTAAGATGACGGTGGAAGACAAAGACTCTTGGAATGTGCGTTACTCTATGCGTGCAGATTTCAAGCTTAATAAGAAATAAGGCGACACAAAAGATAAGAGTAATATAGACACAATAATATCAACAATAATTATGAAAAAGTTATTCGGAATAGTTCTGTTGGTATTGCTAGCGAGCCATATTATGGCACAGGATGTGATATATCCTACAGTAGGTTCGCATGTATTATCGCGTGAAGGCAATAAGTTTTATTGTGATGGCGAGAAAATATCACAAAGAGATATGCAAGCCTATCTAGAGTTCAATGCCGACCAAGACATCTACAAACAATTCCGCAGTGGTCGCCAGATGTATAGTACTGGTTGGGGGTTGCTGGGTACTGGTTTGGCATTAGATGCCTTTGCAATAGGATTCACTCTTGGTCTTTGTGTGCCATATGAGCCAGATCCAGAAGCACCAACTATGGGCCCTATGTTGGCTGTTATGTTAGTCGGTATCCCTGTCGCTGCGGGTGGACTAGCCTTTACGATTACGGGTATTCCGTTGGTATGCGTTGGTCAAAAAAAGATGAAGAATAGTTTTGATGCATACAATATTTCACTGTCATCAACTCATATTCAGCCCGAATTGTGCCTACAAGCCAACAACAATGGCATAGGATTGGTATGTAGTTTTTAAAATAGTTTTTTTATGAAAAAGATTAAAAACTCTATTCGCCTTTGCCTCAATGCTGTATTAACCACGCTCGTCGGAATGTTTATCACGTCATGCGAGGAAGGTCCTAACGGCGGTGAAGTGGTGTGCTTATATGGCTCGCCATGGGCAGAATATGATGTACAAGGAATGGTTACGAACGAAACCAACGAGCCACTTAAGTCCATGCAAGTGGTAGTCAAAGTACAAGAGGAGTATGCCTGGTCAGATACCGTTTACACCAACGAAGAGGGAAAATACCAATGCAATTACGGCATAACCTCATTTGGCGAGGAGTGCTTGCAAGTGATTGTAAATGATACCACAGGCGAGTATGAGTCAGATACCCTACATATCGCTCCCAACCAAATGCAAGAGATAGAAAAAGGTAGTTGGAATGTCAAATATAACGTAGATGCAGACTTCCAACTCAAGAAAAAATAAACCATACTACACAATACTACACCATACTACACAACACATTATGAACCTCCGCAAACGCATCATATTCGAGCTGGAGCGACTACGCCGCAAAAACCTTCAGCAGTTGCACCCGCTACAGCAACTCTTTTGGGAGAGTACGCTGCGCTGCAATGTCCATTGCCTGCATTGCGGTAGCGACTGCTCCAGCAGTGAGGTCACACCCGACATGCCCGCCGAGGACTTCCTCCGAGTGATTGACCAGTCCGTTACTCCTCATGTCGATCCGCATAAGGTACTGATTATCATATCGGGTGGCGAGCCGCTGATGCGAACCGATCTGGCTGAAGTGGGCAAGGCACTCAAG
>CALZHO010000051.1 GCA_945787425.1 uncultured Bacteroidales bacterium | reverse complement strand
TGGAGCACTCCCCTTCCGTACACCACGAAAGAATCGGCATTGAGACCCGGTTTCACCCTGAGCGCAAGATTCTTTTCCAGCTCACGGTCAAGCCTGTCCTTGATATGGCGCGAGGTCACGAACTTACCGTCTTGACCGAAGAATGGCGAGTCGTTGATAGTAAATACCATAGACATCGTTGGCTCATCAATCGCGATGGGCTTCAATGCCTCTGGTGTCTCAATGTCGCAAATCGTGTCGCCAATCTCGAAGCCGTCGATGCCGATGAGCGCGCATATATCGCCCGATTTCATTTCGTCGGTTTTAATGTGTCCCATGCCCGAGAAGGTGTGCAGCTCTTTGATTTTGGTCTTAATCATCGTGCCGTCCTTCTTGGCGAGCATGACGTTCTGACCATTGCGCAATGTACCGCGATGCACACGTCCCACAGCGATACGGCCCACGTATGGGTTGTAGTCAAGACTGGTGATGAGCATCTGTGGTGTACCCTCCAGCACTTCTGGCTCGGGGATATACTCGATGATGGCATCCATCAATGCGGTCAGGTCTTCGGTTGGCTGCTTCCAATCGGTGGACATCCAGCCGTTCTTTGCAGAACCGTAGAGCGTTTGGAAATCCAATTGCTCCTCTGTGGCGTCGAGGTTGCACATCAGGTCAAACACTTCCTCTTGCACCTCATCAGGGCGGCAATTGAGTTTATCGACTTTGTTGATGACTACGATAGGTTTGAGATTGAGCTCTAACGCCTTTTGCAACACGAAGCGCGTTTGTGGCATAGGGCCTTCGAAGGCATCCACGAGCAGCAGCACGCCGTCTGCCATGTTCAGTACGCGCTCCACCTCGCCACCGAAATCGGCGTGGCCCGGAGTGTCAATCACATTGATTTTATAGCCCTTGTATTCAATCGCTACATTCTTTGCCAAGATGGTGATACCGCGCTCGCGCTCGAGTTCGTTGTTGTCGAGGATAAGTTCGCCCTTCTGCTCGTTCTCGCGGAAGAGATTGGCGGTGTACAGCATCTTGTCAACCAAGGTCGTTTTGCCGTGGTCCACGTGTGCGATGATGGCTATGTTTCTGATTTTTTGCATATTCTTTATAGGTCGCTTGGCGACGTTATTTGTGGCTCTGCCACGTTGTTTGCTTTAAGCGTTTTATGCTTCGCGTTTTGTGCTCGAAGCGAGCGTTGGCGTATGCGCGCTTTACGCATATTACGAAAAAGTCCGCAAAATTAGTAAAATTTCGCGACATATGCAAGTTTTATGAAAAAAAGTTTATTTTATCCCCCACTTTTCTACTATTTCATCCATGATTTGGAAGACTTCAGCTTTGGTATCGGCTCGAAGCAGTGCGATGCGTGTTTGTCGGAAGTCATACAGGGCTTTGAAGGCTGGAGATGCTGCAAAATGGCGACGACTATGTACAATACCCTTGCGTTCATCACCTATCCATCGGATACTACGCTCAACATGCTCCTTGAGTATATCCACACACCATTGCATAGTGCGTGGAGGAAGTAGTTCGCCTGTTGTGAGGTAGTGCCGCATATCCTCGAAAATCCAAGGGCAACCGAAGGTAGCCCGTCCGACCATGATAGCATCTACTCCGAATTCATCGAAACAACGCTTGGCTTGTTCGGGGGTAGTGACATCACCATTGCCAATGATAGGTATATGGATACGCGGGTTGTTCTTCACCTCGCGTATGAGCGACCAGTCGGCTTCACCGCGATACATCTGCGAACGTGTACGACCGTGGATGGCGAGTTCGGCTATACCACAGTCCTGTAGGGGTTCGGCAATATCGGTGATGATACGATTGTTATCATCCCAGCCAAGACGAGTCTTGACCGTAACAGGTGTATGAACCGCATTCACCACCGCACGGGTAATATCGAGCATTTTAGGAATATCCTTGAGCAATCCTGCACCTGCTCCTTTACCTGCCACTTTTTTGACTGGGCAACCGAAATTTATGTCGATAAAATCGGGCTTTGCTTGCTCTACGATGCGTGCTGCATCTGCCATGCTCTCGGGTTCACGACCATAGATTTGTATGGCTACGGGACGCTCCTCGTCGGAAATTTGGAGTTTGCGTGTAGTGGATGCTACATCGCGCACGAGGGCATCGGCATTGACAAACTCGGTATAAACACGTGCCGCACCAAACCGCTTGCAAAGCAGGCGAAAGGCAGGATCGGTGACATCCTCCATGGGGGCAAGGTATAGTTTAGAATTGTGTAGCATTGTGTAGTGGTGTGTAGAGTTGTTATTTACTATCCTTGATAGTAGGATATACAATGCGGTGATGATTGATCTCGATGAGTTTTTGCTTGAAGACTGCACGTATATCTTCTAAATCCTTGAAAGAAAGTACCGTTTCGGCAAACTGTCCATCCGCCACCTGTAGGTCTATCATTTGGTCCACCATATCGGAGATGGTCTGTTCGGTCATTTCGCTAAGCGAACGAGAGCGTGCTTCTATCGCATCTGCCATCATAAGAATAGCGGCTTCCTTGGTAGAAGGTTTAGGACCAGGATAAGCAAAGTCCTCTTTACGAATATCAGCAATGCTTTTCCCCTCACTTTTTGCCGCATTCACCGCAGAATTATAGAAGTATCGAGTGACAGATGTGCCATGATGTGAGCGGATAAAATGTACAATGACTTCGGGTAAATGGTGCTTGCGCGCTATGCGTTCACCATCTTCGACATGACTAATAATGATCTTGGCTGCCTCGGTGTAAGGCATAGACTGCAATGGATTGACTCCCGTTTGATTCTCGATAAAACACTCCGGATGTAGCATTTTACCGATGTCGTGATAGAGTGCACCCGTACGAACAAGTAGCACCTTAGCGCCTATACGTTTGGCAGCTTCGGTGGCAAGATTGCTAACCTGCAATGAGTGTTGGAATGTACCAGGTGCTTTCTCTGCGAACTCCAGCATAAGGTTGGAATTAACATTGGTAAGTTCGACAAGGGTGATATTACTAACCAGTCCGAAGGTGCGTTCAAAGAGAAAGATTAGTCCGTATGCACAAATTACGAGTACCGCATTGACGGCAAAATAGATATAGTAGTTGTATTCTACATTCGTAATACTACCTGTCACCAAAAGCGTTGTGGCTGTATAAACAACGCTATACATCAAGAATGTGAACAAAGCCGTTTGTGCCAGTTGGGCACGTTGCGTCATGTCACGCAAGCTGATGACAGCCACGATACCCGTGATGACCTGCAAAAGGATGAATACGTATGGTGCAGGAGCTGCAATAGACACAATAAAAACAGTGATAATATGTATAAAAATAGCTGTTCGCGAATCATAAAACACCCGCGCAATGATAGGCACCCACGCAAATGGAATTAGGAAGATGTAGCTGGCAGAAAAGTGACGCAATACTAAGAAAGCAGCACTGATTACAAGTGCCATGAGGATTGAAAAGAACAGGACATGGCGTAAGTTGTCAAGCAGTTTGCGGCGATAGGTATAGAGATATAATCCAAATAGCGCAACGAGAATCACAATATAGACACTCACTCCAATAGTAGAAGTAAAGGATTGGCGGTGTGAGATATTTTGCTCTTCTATTGTACGGCGAAGGGATTCCAATATCTGATAGGTATGCTCAGAAACAATCTCACCTGTGTCAATAATTTTCTCCCCGGCCTGTACCACGCCTTCTGTGAGCGAGATAGAAGATAGTAGATTTTGACGTATATTCTCCGATGTAATCGAGTCATATTGCAGATTAGGAACAATATTCTTATGCGTTTTTTCGTATGCTGTTTTTGGAGTATATAGGTTCGCTACGGGTATTTGTATTGCTACGCGGTTGTGCAATATAGACACCTTGGAACATCCTAATGAGCGCAAGCGATCCATCTCCGAGAGCGGAAGTACATAGAGATGGTCATGCAGAGAAACAGTATCCAGCACATAGCAGGGAGCATAGTCGCGCAAGATTTGTTGTTGTTCGATAGCTAACTGTGCGTCCGTCTTGTAGATAGCAAAATTAGATTCTGCCGTTACAAGACCATATGCCCACGGTTGTCCGACCTCAAAATGGTACTTGAAGGGGTTGCTATACTTAGGAGCAAGATAGATAGACAAAGCCGCTAATAACGCAAAAGATAATACCTGAAGAGATATTCGGAGAGAAGACTTCATATTGATGTACTATTTGACAATTTACTATTTGATTATTTAGTTCGTTTTTGAGCGAAGAAGGATTGCATCAGTTCGCGACATTCAGGTTCTAAAACGCCCGATGAAACCGTGCATTTCGGGTGCAAGGCATTTGGGGCTAAAAGGGTAAATCCGCGTTTCTCATCGCCTGCACCAAACACCACTCTTTTGACCTGCGCCCAACCGATAGCTCCAGCACACATGACGCATGGTTCGACTGTGACATATAGCGTACATTGTGACAGGTATTTACCACCCAGTGTATTCGCCGCAGCAGTAATGGCTTGCATTTCGGCATGGGCGGTAACATCAGCGAGTGTCTCAGTGAGGTTATGTCCTCTGCCAACAACTTGTCCATCCGCCACAATCACACAACCTACAGGCACTTCTCCCATAGCAAATGCCCTTTGCGCTTCGGCAAGTGCGAGTTGCATATAGCGGATATCATTCTCCATATTTATCCTGTTTGATTCGAACAAAATCTGCGATTTCATCGGGATATTGCTCAAAGTGATTGCCTATGACTACCATGTCGGCACCTGCTTCGTAGGCGCGAAGCATAGCTTGAGGCGTAGTAATACCTCCACCTACGATGAGAGGCAATTGCAGTTGCGCGCGCACCGCACGAATAATGTCGGGTGACACGGGCGTATGGGCACCGCTACCAGCTTCAAGGTAGATGAGGGACTTGCCTAACAACTGCCCCACTATCGCCATAGATACTATTTTATCGACGTTATTTTGGGGTATTGGAGTACATTTTGTTGCTATTTCAACACTACTTTTTCGTTCTCCGTCCACCAAGATATACCCCATCGGTATTGTTTCTATCCCAGAGCGTAAGACCTCTTGCGCCACTTGTATATGGGGATTGATGAGCACATCAGGCGTTTGCGCATTCAAGAGGGTAAGGAACAGTAACGCATCAGCTGTTGGTGTAAATTGAGCTATATTACCCGGGAAAAGTAAGATGGGGCGAGTGGTATATTGACGCAATTGTGTGACACATGTATCGGTTTGCTCCCCCGTGCTTCCTCCCACAAAAATAAGGTCGGGCAAACAGAGGTAGGGAGACAACGCTTCAATCGCCACAGGTTTGTCGGGGTCAATCAAGACTACCAATAACTTGCGCGCGTTGCTTTGAGCGGATAGTATTTCTTGCATTACTGCCATTGTATGGACTCCATTAGTATGCGCACATCGTGGCGCATATATTCGTATATAGGGGCTAATGAATCTTGGTTAGGTATAGTATTGCAATAGACAGAACCACGGAAGAAATGTTCGGTGGAATCGGTCAAAATGAACTGAATAGGCGATGCCGTATTACCATGTAGTTCGTAATATACGCCATAGACATTATGATCTGGATTAGCAAACTCTTGCGATGGAATAGCCGAAGCTATAGTGCTATGGCTAAAAAGGAACTCTTGAGCATCACGAGCCAGCGTACGGAGATTATTGCGGATAGGTTTGTAGCTGCAATGAATGGTCGTATTGAGCGTAGGGTAATGGATATCTATCCAATAGTTCTCGCCTTCCTTATTTAGGGGTTGTGCTATTGCATTATTGGAGAGGCGGAAAGCATATGGATAGTCCTTAGGAGTATAGTTAGCATACGATGTGTCGGGTATAGCAATGCGGAAATATCCGTATGGTTTGGGCATAGCGGGACGACGGCACGAGGATATACCTATGCTAAACAAAAGCAGTAATATGTAAGTGACTTGTCTCATGAGAAAAACATATCGGCAGACAAAGGTACTGCTTTTTTCGCATATATGCAAAAAAAATCGCCACGAATGGCGATTTTATTATGTTTAGAACTTATCTTCCATTAAAGATTGATAGGTTCAGATACTACATATGGGAGAGAGGAGTGAATATCGGCACTACTGCTGGCGATATGCATCACGAACTTGCCTGGCTCTACAACCCACTTGTGTGCATCAGCATCGAAGAAAGCCAGCATATCGGGTGTAATAGTAAAAGTGACTTGTTTGGTCTCGCCTGGTTGCAGAGCTATCTTCACGAATCCCTTCAACTCCTTTTTAGGCCGAACGACTGATGCTTTGCTGTCTGAAACATAGAGTTGCACCACCTCTTGTCCTGCACGCGCACCTGTATTGGTAACAGAAAC
>CALZHO010000050.1 GCA_945787425.1 uncultured Bacteroidales bacterium | reverse complement strand
ATCCTATTACCGTGTGTTGAACTTGGCTACTAATACGTTCAATGATGCGCGCACAAGCTACCGACTGAAGTCTATTGGTGGTTATTCGGCAGCCAAACTGCGCCGTTATCAAGACTTGATTGATGAGCATATCTCCAAAGAGATGAATCCATTGATGCAAACAGTGATGCGCACACAAGGATTTATGTTGCCTGATGAGAACGAAGGCAAAGATTTCCCTGTACTGAATATGCTCAATATGAAGTATGCGGTGGTGCCATTGCAAGGTGGCAAACAAGCCCCCGTACAGAATCCATATGCTATGGGCAACTGTTGGTTTGTGGATGAAGTAATTTTGGTGGATACGCCAGACGAGGAGTGCGCTTTGCTTAGCGAGATTGACTTGCACAAGCAAGCAGTAGCCGATAAGAAATTCGCCGAGGCATTGGATATTACCAAGCCCGAAGTAACGCCACTGATGGCGTTTGATACCACATTGATTCAATTGACTTCATATGCTCCGAATTGCTTGAAGTATGAGGCAATGACTGAGAGAAATAAGGTGGCAGTATTCTCTGAGATATACTATCCACACGATTGGCACGTGTATATTGTAAATAACAATGGTGAGAAGATGGAATTGCAACTTGCTCGTGTGAACTATACCCTCCGCGCAGCGGTTATTCCTGCAGGTCATCACCAACTCATAATGGAGTTCCGCCCGCATGCTATACAAACGGACAAGTGGAGTATGGCAATCCTGATATTGGCACTGCTCTTGAGTGCAGGAGGATTGACTTATCCATTGTGGAGAAAGAAATAATAACCAATCCTTTACACCGTACACTCTACACGCTACACCATGATTACCCTTATTATTTGTACATATAATCGTGAGAAATATATTGGTCCATTGTTGGAGAGTATCGCCAAAAACGACTATCCAACAACGGACTACGAGATTGTGTTAGTGGACAATAATTGCACCGACAATACGCGTCAGGTCTGTGAGCAGTTCTCTATGGCACACCCTGAGGTGGTACTGCGCTATGTAGTAGAGCCAGAGCAGGGATTATCTGCTGCGCGCAATAAAGGTATAAAAGAAGCCAAAGGCGAGATAATCATCTATGTGGATGATGATGCGTTGGTAGATAGGGATTATATTCGCATCTATGCAGAGCATTTTGCAGACAACCCTACTACGATGGCAGCAGGTGGCCCAATAGAACCATTGTATGAAACAGCAGAGCCATCGTGGATGTCGCCCTATACCAAAGCGTTGCTGACAGCATGGATGAACTACGGCGACAAGGTGCGCGAGTACCCAAAAGGTCGTTACCCAGGAGGTGGAAACGCTGCGTATAGAAAAGTGGTATTTGATAAGGTAGGGTTGTTCAATACAGAATTGGGCAGAAAAGGCAATCTGCTCTTGGCGTCTGAGGAGAAGGATATCTTCGACAAGATGAAGGCTTTAGGTATGACGGTATTGTATCTGCCTACTCCTGTACTCCACCATTGCATTCCACAGGCAAAGTTGGAGGAAGACTATTTCAATCGCTTAACCCTACAAATTGGTCGTAGCGAACGCATACGCACGCGCGCTATATCAAAAGGTAAGTATATCTCTCGATTGGTTGCGGAGGCAGTAAAATGGGGTGGAACATTGACACTGCTATGCATCTACACGCTGCAACTCCACCCTATGAAAGGATGGAAGCTTGTCCTTTTCCGCAAGAATGTGACGAAAGGGTTACTTGGCGGTTAGAAGAAGCGTCTATAACTGCGATCGTTGCTATGCACGATACGCGTTACATAATCTTTTGCATTCCAATTTTTGATAGGTGTCATATACGAATCGGAGTATATGGCACGCAGCCAGCCGTCTGTATCAATCGGCATATAGACTTGTAGTCCGAGGAATTCGCGTTTCTCGAAGTCGCATGCAGGCACATAACTGCGGTCGCATGGGAAGCCGTCTGTTGCGTTGGCTTCTTTCCATTCTTTGGTTTCATGTTTACGAGCAATGATACTATAGTATTCGTTGCCCTCTTGGAAGTAGTAGAATATATCGAGGTGCAGTTTCTTATATATGTATGTTTCCTCAAAAACTTGTCCATTTGCCAATACGCTTTGGCGATAGAGTTGAAAGCCTGCCTTAGCCATTTGTTCATGCAAATCGGTAGGTATTTGATTGGCTAATACACCTAGGTCAATATCGGGGTCGTAGGAGATAAATCCCTTGTCACGATAAGCACCTAAAAGCGCTCCGTAGGTCAGGAATGCTGGTATGTGCATAGCATCAAATATTTGGGTAGCGGCATTGAGCATCTGCAAACCATTCTTACGCATACGGTGTGACTGAATGGCAAACTTGACACGATTGATGTATTCAACAATTAGTTGATAAATACCCAAACGAAGGGCTATCTTAACGAGTAAGTCTCTCATAAATATGGTGTGCAAAATAAATGTCGTGTAAACCTAAACCTATGTTATAAGCGATGATTCGTTCATTGTCAGAAAGACGGGCAGGAATTCGGTTTAATAAAACCTCACTCAACTCGTTAAACGATTTGAATTGATTGAAGTACTTGAAACCAGATACATGTGCTTTGTCATCAGCTATTATGCGATCAAAGAATAAGTCACAGTTCTGGAATCCGCGCGTGTGAATAGGGACGAGAAGTACACCTTCTTTGTATAAATCATTGTTTTCACAGAAGAGAGACGGCATTTCTGTTACAGCCGATACAATCACATCAGAGTCTCGAACCAAATCTTCGTGATCATCAACAACAATAAAGTCTAGATTTGTATGTTCTGCAAACAGTTGAGCGAATTGTTCGGCTTGTTGTTTATATCTTAACAATTTGCAAGTAATAGGTTTGTCTGTAGGCAAAATAGCAAGTAAGCATTGCATTGTGGCTATCGCTGTACTTCCTAATCCCACAAAGGCATAGGTGCTGGCTGTAGAGGATTGTAGTGTATGAATCGCTAATGCTGCTACTGCACCCGTCCGCATTTGTGTAATCCAATCTGCATCCATAAATGATAACAACTCTCCTGTAGAAGCTTTGTATAATAACAAATCAGAGTGCAAGGAAGGTTTGTTGCCTGCAATACGAGATACAATCTTTACACCAAATCGATCGTATGATGCTGGCAATAAGCAAGGCATTGTATTAAAGAAGTCATTGCCTTGGGGATGTAAACTGATCTTTGGTGGCAATTGAGCATTATATTTCATGCAAAATGCTTCCTTAACCCACTCAACACATTGTGTGGGAGAAATGGATAGATTGGTTATATCTTCGTTGGTGATATGTCTCATAATGTTCGGAGTGCAGCGATGAGTTGGTTGTTATCCTTTGTATCGCGGACTGCGATGCGGATGTATGGTGCATGGCACTTTGAAGTGCAATCCTTGATGAGGATGTTGTACTTTTTGAGCAGCTGGATTGCCAATTCGCGTGGTGTATGCGGTGGCAATACTTCGCAAAGTAGATAATTGGCTTCAGATGGAATAACATGCAAATATTCGATTGCTTGTAATTCTTCTACAAAACGCTCGCGCTCCGCGCGGAAAGCAGTCATTGCTTGCTGATATGGACGTTCGTATTTACCTAAAATCTGCAAGAAGAACTCTGCAAATGAATTGATGTTCCATATCGAAACTGCACGACGGAGATTGGTCATCAGCATTGCATTAGAAGTGGCTAATATACCTAATCGTAATCCTGGCACACCATAGGATTTGGATATGCTCTTGATAACTACTAAGTTGCTGTATTTTTCTAGAATATCATTACTGAAGAAGGTTGGGTGCTCGGTAGAGAAATCGATGAAACTTTCATCTAATATGAAGATGATATTGCGTTCTTGACACCACTGAGCTAATCGCAAACAATCGGCATAAGGGATGTAATTTCCTGTTGGATTATCTGGATTGATAAGCACCAATGACCAGATGTTTTTATTCGCAAAGTATTGCATCAAGTCGTCTGCGGTGTATTTGAAATCAGGTGACTGTGTTTGATATGCTACTATTTGCTCGGGCATCAAGCGGTTTGGATATTCTTCAAAAGTAGGGCGTATCACTCCCACTTTACCTAATACCTGCTCGAATAATACTTTAATGAGCTCTGCTGCACCATTGCCTACAACCATATAATCTTGTTTTACACCAAAGTCTTTGGCTGCTAACAGACTATTTACTCGTTGCCCAGATGGGTATTCGGTCAATAAGCGATTGAAACTGGCGGATAGTTCGTCACGCATGCGTTGGTTAGGGAAATATGGATTGACTAAATAGCAGTAGTCCAACATGTGTGGATAGCGCCAATAGCCGCCATAGCGTGAACAAAGCAAATCGTATTGATGGTCTGTGAAGATAGATTCTGCAATGTCAAGGTCTTGAATATCATCTATTTCGTACCATAGTTCTCCTGTGAGTGGCAAGGCACGCATACTTGAATTATCTAGCATGGTGATGACGCGGAGAACTTGTTCGTAGTATTCGTTTTTGCCTAATGCCGTGCAATATGCCTCCATAAAGGGCACGTACATATTGGCTGAAAACTGCTGTGAGAACTTATACACATTGACTGTCTTGTAGTAAGAATGAATCTCTTCGTATTTAAATTGACTGTTCGGTATAAAGCGTTGAATACGATTTTCTTCATCAATAGTTACAACGGTGCCATCCATCCAACTCTCATATTTATCCACCAATGCTAAGTCTGGATAAGAGTGATTGAGCAGTTTCTCAATGACAGCATCTTCCATGATTAGGTCTGATTCAAAGAGAAGTGTGTCTTCTCGTGTTAAATAATCTTTAGCGAGATAGAGTGAATAGATATTATTAGTTTGGTCATAAACGGTATTTTCTACAAACTCAATCGGTGTGTTGAAGGATAAGGTAGCAAGATAGTCTTTGAGTTCTTGCGCTTTGTAACCTACAACGAGTACAATACGCGATAGAGCTTGTTTATCCAACTGGTGCAACAAACGGCTGATGAGTGTCTCGTTGCCCACTTGAATCATACATTTGGTATTACCTTTGGTCAGATCGCCAAGGCGTTTGCCCATTCCTGCTGCTAAAATGACTGCTTGCATAGTCGTTATATATCTTCTTTGAATGTTATTTTCTTGTTTTGCTTTTCGCCGAGGACTAATTTGTTTATCCTATGCCTATGATATTGTTTGGTAACCATCTTATTTTATCGTATATTGTGCAGAATACGTAAAAAATAATTATTATCAATGGTGTAATTATCAATGGGATAAATGGAATAAGGGAGATTGGAATATATGTTATTGTCAACATATAAATGGCACGAATAGCCATTACATGTAACAAGTATATTGTATAACTATATCTGCTTATTTTTGTAATAAATTGTCCGAGGACACTCGTATGTATATTATAGGTGGGTATGTTTAAACATGTCATTCCCAAGAAAATAGCGGTAAGTGGTACATTTAATTTGACTACGCAATCAGTGAAAGCTCCTATTGCATAGAGAATGAACGTACAGATGATGCCAATATAAAGGTAACGAACATTATTAATAGCATATTTACTAACGTAATATCCTGCGATATATACTCCTAAATATGTCCATAGAGCAGATGTGTATGCAAGAATAGACATGTTGGGGTATATTTGTCGGAGAACCATGCCTATTGTCCATACTAAAAGAACACCTTGTATTTCGCGTTTTGATAGTTTGTGTAACGTATGCTGTAGAAAAGGTGTTACGATATATAGTGCAAGGAGCATATGAACAAACCAATGCGAGATGTTAATCTTATTCTCTAATAATGACGGAATAAATTGTTGAATAGCATTTACAATATTTCCATCCCACCAACCATATAATCCTACGGCAATAGAAATTATATACATTACCAAAGCGAGTATAACAAAAGGAATAAGAATACGTTTGAGGCGTTTAGTATAAAACATTCCTAAAGGTTCTGGATTGCGATTGAGTAATAATACACCCGATGCAAATACAAAGAGCGGAACACCTACTGTCACGATGGCACGGTAGCCACCGCATACGAACCCTAAAGATGGGACGTCTAACTCGAGCATGGACCATGCATGTTGCATAACTACTAAGGTCATTGCGATTGTTTTTACAAGATCAATATGCCAGTTTCGGGTGATTGCCATATGAAATTAGTGTTTGAAAAAGTTGGAAATGTTTGATATATGCAAATTTATTATCAAATATCTTCTTTAAATGTAATTTTCTTGTTTTGCTCTTCACCCTCCACAATGTAGATGGGTATATCAGGCATATGCTCATGCACTATACCGCAATCATCTGTGGCGGGGAGATGAGCCGTAGC
>CALZHO010000049.1 GCA_945787425.1 uncultured Bacteroidales bacterium | reverse complement strand
ATTTATTTGAGCGTATCGTTCGAGCGTAGCGAGATAAGAGCCCCCGTCCGTGGGGTGAGAAGGCCCTCCGCCTTCTCACAAAAAAATAAAAGGAGCCCTTCTGGACTCCTTTATTTTTTTGCGGAGAGAGAGGGATTCGAACCCCCGGAACCTCTCAGTTCAACGGTTTTCAAGACCGCCGCAATCGACCACTCTGCCATCTCTCCTTCGAAATCGGCTGCAAAAGTACTGCTTTTTTTTCAAATATACAAATTTTTGGCGAAAATTCTTGCCAATATGCGAAAAATATAGTAATTTTGCAGCGAATTTGTACGAAATTTATACAAAAATGTTGTTACAAGTACTAAAATCCAAAATACACCGCGTAACGGTGACCGAAGCCAATTTAGATTATATTGGTAGTATAACTATTGATGAAGACCTGATGAATGCTGCCAACATCTATGCGGGCGAAAAAGTGCAAGTGGTGGATAACACCAACGGCGCACGTCTGGAAACATACGTCATTCCGGGCAAACGCGGTAGCGGTTGTATCTGCATCAATGGTGCTGCGGCGCACCTTGTACATGTGGGTGATACGGTCATTATCATGGCATACGGCCTGATGACCGAAGAAGAGGTAAAGACCTTCAAACCCGCTATTATTTTCCCTAATAACAATAGAGTTTAAAGGCAATAGGCGATTAGGCGAAAGGCAAGAAAATAGCGGCTCTCCCGCATATCCCCCGCCTCTAACCTTTAACCTCTAACCTCTAACCTCATTTCGACAGAATGGAGAACGTTTTTTTTGACCTTATACATACAGATACGCGTACGTGCGCACGCGCTGGCGTGGTGCATACCGACCATGGGGATATCCAAACTCCCATTTTTATGCCCGTAGGCACGGTCGGTACAGTCAAAGGTGTGCAACGCACCTTCCTCGAAGAGGATATCAATGCACAGATCATCCTTGGCAATACCTACCACCTCTACCTGCGTCCTGGCACCGACATCCTGCACAAAGCGGGCGGCTTGCACCGTTTTGAGGGGTGGACACGCCCTATACTGACCGACTCGGGTGGCTACCAAGTCTTCTCCCTCACCGATATTCGCAAGATGACCGATGAGGGTGTACAGTTCTCCTCCCATATCGATGGACGCAAACTCATGTTCACCCCCGAGAACGTCATGGATATCCAGCGCGAGATTGGTGCCGACATCATGATGGCATTCGACGAGTGCTGCCCAGGCACCGCCGACCGCCAATACGCACAAAAATCCATGGAGCGCACTCATCGTTGGCTTGACCGTTGTATCCAACGATTCGATAACACCCCCGACCTCTATGGCTACCGCCAGCACCTCTTCCCTATCGTGCAGGGCTGCGTATATCCCGACCTGCGCCAAGATGCGGCGAAGCGCTTGCGCGACCTCGACCGCGATGGCTACGCCATTGGCGGACTGGCTGTAGGCGAACCTACCGAAGATATGTACGCCATGATTGAGGTGGTCAACGACATCCTGCCCGAGAACAAACCGCGCTACCTCATGGGCGTGGGTACGCCATGGAACATTTTGGAAGGTATCGAACGCGGCGTGGATATGTTCGATTGTGTGATGCCAACCCGCAATGGCCGCAACGGTATGATCTTCACACAAAACGGCGTGATGAACCTGCGCAACAAAAAGTGGGAAGATGACTTCACCGAACTGGACCCTTGTGGCACCAGTTTTGTGGACCATCACTACACCCGCGCCTATGTGCGCCACCTCATCCATGCACAAGAGATGCTTGGATTGGAGGTACTCAGTATCCACAATCTTGCTTTCTACCTCTGGCTCGTAGGCGAAGCCCGCAAGCATATCCTTGCAGGTGACTTCAAGGCATGGAAAGATGACATCACCCCTCGACTCATGCAACGTATGTAGTTTGATAGGCAATGAGGCGAGAGGCGATTAGGCAAAAGGCAAGAAATAGCGGCTTTGCCGCATAATACCAGCCTTTAACCTCTAACCTTTAACCTCTAACCTCAAATAGAATGAAGCGTCTCGACAAATACATAATAGGCAAGTTCCTTGGCACATTCATCTTTTCGATTGTGCTGATTATGAGTATTGCGGTAATCTTCGATTTGACAGAAAAACTGGACAACTTCTTTGAAAATCAGGTGAGTGTGCGTGAGATTATCATGGATTATTACTTGAATTTCATTCCTTATTACATGAATATGTTCAGTCCGCTGTTCATCTTCATTTCGGTGATTTTCTTCACTTCGAAGTTGGCGGGCGATAGCGAGATTATTGCTATTTTAGCCAGTGGCGTGAGTTACCATCGTTTTATGTGGCCCTATTTTTTGAGTGCATTGCTGCTGTTTGTATTCTCGTTCTGGATGACGGGTTATGTGATTCCGCCAGCTTCCGAAAAAATGCTCACCTTCCAAGATAAGTATATCCTGCATTTCAGCCGCGAGAATGCACGCAATGTGCAGATGGAGGTGGAACCAGGAACAATCTTATATATTGAGAGTTTTCAGAAACGTACTAATTTAGGTTATCGTGCTTCTTTGGAGCATTTTGATGGCAAGAAACTGACTATGCGTATCACCGCCGATCGCATTCACTACGACTCCGCTTTCAACTGGCATTTTGATAAGTATGTGCGTCGTGATTTTGACGGAATGCGCGAAACGCTTACTCGCGGCAATCGCTTAGACACAATTATTCCAGTACTACCCAAGGAGCTCTTCTATACTGCCGAGAATGCGCAGATGATGGCTAATCCCGAACTCAAACAATACATCGAGACACAACGCAAACGCGGTTCGGGTAATGTGCAGGCTTTCGAAACGGAGTGGTGGAAACGTTGGGCAAGTCCAATCGGCGCGTTCATTATGACGCTGCTGGGCGTGACGATGAGTTCCAAAAAAGTGCGTGGTGGCATGGGCAAAAATTTAGGAGTAGGTTTGACGCTTAGTGCGCTGTATATCCTCTTTTCGACGGTATCCACCACCTTCTCCGTGAATGGTGTGTTGTCGCCGTTTATGAGTGTATGGTTACCAAATTTTTTATTCCTTGCAATAGGTATAGTGTTGTATATTCGAGTAAGTCGTTAATATGAATAATGAATTTCAAATGTTGGCAAAGACCTTCAAGGGGTTGGAGCAAGTGCTTGCAAACGAATTGATTGAGTTGGGTGCCAATAATGTACAAATAGAACGTCGTGCAGTGTCGTTCACGGGCGACAAACGTATGTTATATACCGCAAACTTCTGTCTGCGTACTGCTTCGCGTATCTTGGTGCCAATAGCCACCTTCAAAGCTAAGAAGACAGACGACATATACGAACAGGTCAAACTGTTGGACTGGACGCAGTATATGACAGCCAAAACCACTTTCCAGATTGATGCTACTGTATATTCAGACCTCTTTCGCCATTCTCAATTCATCACCTACCGCGTGAAAGATGCTATTGTGGACTGGTGGATGGAGCATGGTGGTGTGCGCCCAAGCGTACAACTCACCAATCCTGATCTCTATCTCAATGTGCATATAGCAGGCGACTTGGTGACACTGTCCCTTGATAGCTCGGGTGAGAGTCTGCACAAACGCGGTTATCGTGTGGCGAACACACAAGCACCTATCAACGAGGCGCTTGCTGCGGGAATGTTGCTGCTCGCTGGTTGGAAAGGACAAAGCGATTTCTATGACCCTATGTGCGGCTCAGGCACACTGCTCATAGAGGCGGCCTTGATAGCACGCAACATCGCACCAGGTATCTATCGCAAAGGTTTTGCCTTCGAAAAGTGGGCGAACTTCGATGCGGATTTGTTTGAGGATATATATAGCGATGATAGTCGCGAACGCGATTTTAATCACAAGATTTATGGCTCTGATGCGGGATTCTATGCCGTGCAAGCAGCCACCAAGAATGTGCAATCGGCTAATCTGCAACGAGATATAGAAGTCAAACAGATTCGTGTACAAGAACTTCGCCTTGCTGACAAAACCACCGAAGGTGCGCTTGTCATGATGAATCCTCCATATGGTGAACGTCTCTCGCAAGACAAAGATGTATTGCGCCTATACCAAGATATGGGTACCGCCCTCAAGCATCAGTTTAGTGGGGCTACGGCATGGATTATCTCCAGCAACGAAGATGCCCTCAAGTGCGTAGGACTACGCCCAGCCAAACGTGTTCGCTTGGTGAACGGCGATTTGGATTGTCTGTTTAATAAGTATGAATTGTTTAAGGGTGATAGAAAAACATGGAAGAAATCCTTATAGAAGAATATAACTACCCTCTACCCGATGAGCGTATAGCTAAATATCCTCTGGCGGAGCGCGATCAGAGCAAACTACTCGTTTACCGCGATGGCAAGGTAAGCGAGGACTGCTTCTGCCATGTGGGCGAATACTTGCCAGCCAATTCACTCCTTATATATAATAACACGCGCGTGATACAAGCACGCTTGGTATTTCACAAAACCACCCTAAACCACTCTGAACCATTCTACACCACTCTAAACAACTCTACACAACCGCTTGGCGCTCGCATTGAGATATTCTGTCTTGAACCCTTGGAGCCACATGATTATCAACTCAGTTTGGGTGCAACGGAAGGGTGTACATGGAAGTGCATGATTGGCAACGCCAAGAAATGGAAAACAGGCGCGTTATCTCTGCCCGTCCAACTCCCCTCTGGCGAAGAAATCACCCTCTTTGCCGAAAAAGGCGAACAAACAGGCAACACTTTCGCTGTACACTTCTCATGGAATCTCTCAGCGAAGCGGTCTGACAGCGAAGCGGTCCAACAACAAAGTGGTCTAACAGGCGTAGCCGATCTAAATATCAGTTTTGCTGAGATCCTCGACGCCGTAGGCGAATTGCCTATTCCGCCATACCTCAATCGCAAGACCGAAGAGAGCGACAAAACCACCTACCAAACCGTCTATTCGCGCATCAAAGGTTCGGTGGCGGCTCCTACGGCGGGTTTGCATTTCACGGATAATGTCCTCAACGGCTTGCGCCAAAAGGGCATACAGACAGCCGAACTCACCTTGCATGTAGGTGCAGGTACTTTCCAACCGGTGAAGGTGGCGGATGCCAACCAACATACCATGCACACCGAGATTATCGCCGTGCCACGTGATACAATTGAAACAATCATTGCCAACCTTGGTCATATCGTCGCAGTAGGTACAACCAGCATGCGCACCTTGGAGAGTCTATATTTCCTTGGTGAACAACTGCTACACCACTCTACACAACCGCTACACCACTCTACACAACCGCTACACCACTCTACACAACCGCTCTCTGTCGCGCAGTTCGCCCCCTACGAACGGGAGCATACACTCTCCACGCGTGAGGCATTGCAAGCAATAGTAGCGTATTTGGATACTACGGGGCAAGATGTGTTGCATGCAGAAACGCAGATTATGATCAAACCCGGATATGTTTTCCGTGTGGTGGATCAGTTGATTACCAATTTCCATCAGCCCAAATCCACTTTGCTGCTCTTGGTGAGTGCATTTGTAGGAGGCGATTGGCATACTATCTACGATTATGCCCTCTCGCACAACTTCCGCTTCCTCAGCTACGGCGATAGCAGCATCCTAACGCGAAGCAACTAACGTCGCATAACGACAAATAACATAATAACGCGAAGCATACAACGTGAGCGCAGCGAACAAATAATATGATCGACACCCATTGCCATATGGACGATCCGCAATATGCGGAGGAATTAGATGCTTTTTTGGCGGAGCAACGCCAGGACGGCGTAGAAGCTATTTTAGTGCCAGGAGTGGACAAAACTTCGGTAAAAGATGTATTGGAGGTGTGTGATAAATACCCCCAATATCTCTTTCCTGCCTTGGGTCTTCACCCTGAGAATGTGAAAGAAGACTGGCAAGAGCAACTCGCAGTTATCAAAGCTGCGGTGGATAAAAGTCTAACCACTATTGTTGAAACTTTAGAACAGCACGAAGTGCGCTTAGAACCTCTTTCAACTTCCAACCATAGGTTGGTGGCCATTGGCGAGATAGGTCTTGATTATCACTGGGATACGACCTTCAAAGAGCAGCAACAAGAAGCTTTGCGCGAACAGATGCGTTGGGCAGAGCAGTATGATTTGCCTGTGATGATTCATAGCCGCGATGCAGCTGAAGATACGCTGAAGATATTGCGTGAGTTCCCCAATGTGAAAGGGGTAATGCATTGTTTCAGTGGTAGCCATGAGGTGGCGGAGCAGGTGGTAAAAATGGGCTATTACTTGGGCATTGGTGGCGTGATTACGTTCAAGAATTGCAAGTTGGCAGAACACTTGGTGGGTATTCCCTTGGAGCGTTTGGTCTTGGAGACGGATGCTCCTTATATGGCACCTGTTCCTTATCGCGGAAAGCGAAATGAGAGT
>CALZHO010000048.1 GCA_945787425.1 uncultured Bacteroidales bacterium | reverse complement strand
TAGTAGTACACCAACAAACACATTCACATTTTTACTCATTCTTTTTCTTTTTTTTTATCAAATCAAACTTTCTAATAATCAATACTTTTCTGATTGCGACCACATACCATAGGCAGTCGATCGACAATCCATATTGCCTATCAACACTTGTGGCTACCGAGCCAGGACTTTGTTAGATTGGATAAAACCGTAAGAAACGAATTACCGGGCGAACAAAGCGCAGACCTCGAGTTGCTTATTCGCAGTTCGAGGCCTTCGCATTGCCCACCTAATAAAATAAACAACAGGAAACCTACGCTGATATGACGATACACTACACCCTAACACGATGTAATGTACTACGAGTCATACCCATAGGCATCTACTGTTACTTTGGTTTTTATTAAGATTCTGAAAGTTGCGAAGTTTCGAACTACAAAACACAAAGCGCCAATAAACGCTATTTAATATGTCTAAAACCCACCCTTTTTTTAACAAGAGACACTTCTCCTCAGCGTAGATTTGGGGACAAAGGTACTGCTTTTATTCCACATAACCAAATATTTTATGTTCTTTTTGATAAAAAACCTCATTTTATTATCTAAAGGTATCAAAATCTTAAAAATATGCACATTTTTCATTTCCGATACCCTTGCTGAGAGTGTATTTTATCAACAATCAAAACAATTTGAGTTCAACAAAAGAAACAATCTCGCGCCGCAGAGCAGTGAGTAGGAGATTAAAAATCCGAGGTTCTGTGATAGTCCGTGCGCATCCGTGGTGGGCATATCCCCCACGGAAGGACATCTGACTATTCGGGAATCTTAACAAACGAACTTTTTGACAAAAATGACACCTGAGCGTAAACTTTCGGGCGAATTGTTTGCAAATGTGCAATTTTTGTTGTAATTTTGCAACGGATTTTAGAATAGAGGCATGTTACCTACCGATTTCATAGAAAACCTTCACGACCAACTGTCGCCCACAGACGTACAGCAGTTGTGCCAAGCGTTGGAATCAACGCCTGTCACCTCTATTCGCCTGAACGACAAGATAGACTGCCTCACCTTTGAATGTGACACGGATGAAGTGCCTTGGCATGAAGATGGCTATTACCTGAGCGAACGTCCTCCATTCACCTTAGACCCCCTCTTGCATGCGGGCTGCTACTATGTGCAAGAAGCCAGCAGTATGTTTGTGGAACATATCCTGCAAGAATATGTGTCGCGCGATAGCGTAGTGCTGGACATGTGCGCAGCACCCGGTGGCAAATCGACCCTTATCAGCCAATACATAGGACAAGAAGGATTGCTGGTTAGCAACGAAGTGGTACGCCAGCGCGTGTTTATCCTATCCGAAAACATACAGAAGTGGGGCAATGGTAATACTGTCGTAACCCACAATCCAGCAGTGGACTTCGGCACACGTCTGCCGGGTGTGTTCGACTGCATTTTGGTGGACGCACCCTGCTCGGGAGAAGGTATGTTCCGCAAAGATGAAGGCGCAATAGCCGAATGGAGCGAAGCGAACGTAGAAGCATGTGCCATACGCCAACGCAAAATCCTGCAAGACGTATGGGCAGCGTTGCGACCAGGAGGTGTGATGATTTACTCTACCTGCACATTCAACCACATGGAGAACGAGGAAAATGTGCAATGGATAGCCGAGACCCTGGGCGCCAAAGTGCTGCCCGTACCCATTGACCCATCTTGGGGCATAGTAGAAGGCTATCCTGGTTATCATTTCTATCCGCATAAGACGCGTGGCGAAGGATTCTATATCTGTGCGCTACAAAAGCATCAAGAAGATATTAGCGGTCATATCCGTCCGCTCGACAAACGTCTGCCTACATTCAAGCCACAACCCAACCAGCCCGTAGAACAAATGGCGGTGCTGAAGACATGGCTGAAGCACCCAGACCAATGGGTGATGCGCCAGCAGGATCGTTTCATTGTGGCCTATCCAGCCAAATACAAAGATCTGATACATATTCTGAACAAGCAGTTTATTTGCATCAGCACAGGCTTTGGTATCTGCGAACTACGCGGCAAAGTACCCGTGCCACAGCATGCTCTGGCCATGCTGAAGGATGTGAATATGGATGCCTTCCACAAAGCGGAACTGACACGGGAACAAGCCCTCAGTTACCTTCGCAACGAAGCGCTGACACTACCTAATGCCGCAATAGGCATCGTGATGGTGACCTACGAGAATGTCCCTCTGGGTTTCGTGAAGAATGTGGGCAATCACTGCAATAACCTCTACCCAAAAGAGTGGCGAATACGAAAATTATAAACTTGTTTTGAGCATGAATAAGGAACAAGGAATAAAGAGTAAACACTTTAGTCTGCCAAAGTCGAAAGTAATCCGTCTTTGCTCTTTGCTCTTGGTTCTTTGCTCTCTGCCTATCAACGCGCAACAGCAATGGTACTTCTCGGTGGACGAACGTCACCCAGCAGCGCGCACGGAGTTGAAGCATTGTCGCCGTGTTCTGTTGGTCAATAACGCATTGACCCAACCCAAGGAGTTCGGTCATACCACTATGATGGACGGCGAAAGCATAGGAAATGCAGAAGTGGACTTAAGCCGCAGCGCGCTATACGCGCTCTTTGCTGCCACACAATCCCTGGAGGGAAGTGGCGAGTATGATGCTGTAGAACTGATGGATATATCGCAGAACACTTCCAACAATTATTATACACGCACTCTGTTGAGACATGCCAAAGCAGAGCAACTATGCGCTGACTATCAGGCAGATGCATTGTTGATACTCAACCAGCTGGTGCTATATGATATAGTGGAGAGTTTTCTGACGAACGAAGGTACCTACTATGCCTACTTGCAAGCCTATGCCCAATCGCATTGGACTATTCACTATGCGGGACAAACGCGTGAACACTCCTTCTCGCAAGCCGACACCCTGCTATGGGAAAGCAGCAATACGCACTACAACCGTGCTCAGAGTCTGGCAGAACTGCCTTCGCGTCAAGAGGCACTGCTTTATTTGGCGCGCGAACTGGGAGATAGGACTGGTAAGAGTTTGACACCTTCATGGCAAACCACCCGTCGCTATATCTATGAAGTACCCGAATTGCAGGCAGGTTTGGAAGCTTTCCGCTACCAGAAATGGCAAGAGGCCATTGACAGCTGGCTGGAGATATTGAGGGGAGAAGGTGATGAGGTGATAAGGCGAGAGGCGAGAGGAAAGGAATATAAAAAAGCCGCAGCGTGTGCTACGGCGGATATCGCTATTGCTTATGAGATGCAGGGCGATTATGTTTTGGCTTGCGATTACGCCCAGCGTGCCATCCGCCTTTTCGGCGCTTGGAAGACGGCTTACGGTCGTCAGCAGCAAGCGAACATACGCTACTATCTGGCGCAGCTCCAAGAGCGTCAGGCAAGGGAACGCGCTCAATAATCTTCTGTAAGAATCGCTCAATCTTATTAAAGAATCGTTTGTCTTCGGGGCTCACCAAGGTGATAGCCTCACCCTTGTTTTCGGCACGAGCCGTACGACCAATGCGGTGTACGTAGTCTTCGGCATCGCGTGGCACATCGTAGTTGATGACCAGCGGAATATCATCCACATCAATACCGCGGGAAACAATATCTGTGGCTACGAGCACATCCACCTTACCATTGCGGAAATCCAGCATCACCTCGTCTCGCTCCTTCTGTTCGAGGTCAGAGTGCATCGCGCGCGCATCTATATGGTTTGCGCGTAGTGCACGCGTGAGTTCCTTCACCTTCTGCTTCTTACCGACGAAGATGATGACTTTTTTGAGTTTTTCTCCGGCTTCTGGCTGCCAGTCGCCCAATAATCTAACAAGAAACATAGTCTTCTGCGTTTCGAAGATATCCACTGCCATTTGGCGAATGGATTCAGGCGGACGGGAGATGGCTATCTGCACCTCTACAGGGTTCTGCATAATAGCCTTTGCCATCTTGCGGATATTGGTTGGCATAGTGGCCGAGAACATGATGGTCTGGCGATCTTTGGGCAACTTGTTCACGATTGTCATGATGTCATCATAGAAGCCCATATCCAGCATACGATCAGCTTCATCGAGGATGAAGTATTTCACGCCCGAGAAATCAATGTCGTATATATTCATTTGGCTAAGCAATCGTCCTGGTGTAGCGATGACAATGTCTGCCCCCTTCTGCAAACCAGTCACCTGTGTACCCCATGCGCCGCTATCATTGCCACCATAGATAGCCACCGAGGAGAATGGGACATAGAAACCAAAGCCCTCCATCTGTTGGTCAATCTGCTGCGCGAGTTCGCGGGTAGGCGCCATAATGATGGCATTGAGGCGATTGGGGTCATGGTTATCGTACTGCAGGTTGGTCAAGAGAGGAAGGATATAGGCAGCTGTCTTGCCAGTGCCTGTTTGCGCACATGAGATGACATCATTTCCGTCGAGTATGACAGGTATCGTCTGCTCCTGCACGGGTGTGCAAGTATCAAAGTGCATGTCCCACAGGGCATCCAACACTTCGTCTGATAATGCTAATTCGTCGAAATACATATTTTGAAATTTACTGCAAAAGTACTGCTTTTTTTTTGATTATCCAACAACTATCCTAAAATAAGTGCAATTTTGCCAGAAAAGCAAGACTACCCACCCGCTCAAAAAACGAAAAAGACTGCCGAGACAGTCTTTTTCTTATCTTTGCCTTTCGCCTATTCCCTATAGCCCCAAGGCGTGCAATAGGCGAAGCCGTCCTATATCCATCCATTAGATCCAGCGAACGTAGCAGAAGTCCATACGGTGTGGCAGCAAGTCGTTCTTAGGATACATACGCAATCCGAACTTCATACCACCAGCGTATGCCAATTGATACTCGGTCTCGAAGAAGAGGTGTGAACCCTTAACTTGTACCAACTCCAATGGCTTCACCTCGAACAACTTGTTGTTGTTGTGGGTAGAGGTGCGAACGGCTACGAGTTCTACGCCAATACCTTTGTCGTTCAAGCCCTTGGTGTCAAGTTCTACTGCGATAGTGCACTTGTTACCTACGCTGAGTTCTGCGCTCTTAGCGTTGAGGGTAGAGCTAACTACCTCAATGCTATCCCAGTGAGCAACGATGTTTTGCTTCCAATCAACAATCTCTTTGGCTACCTTATAGTTGTCTGCCACGAGGAGTGCGTGACGCTTCGCAAGTTTGTTGTAGAACTTCTCGAAGTAGTCGTCCATCATACGCTTGGTTGTGAAGCGTGGAGTGATCTTGGTGACAGAGTTCTTGATGGTTTGAATCCACTCTGGAGAGTAGCCCTTAGAGTTCTTAGCGTAGTACAATGGGATAATCTCTTTCTCAAGCATTTGGTAGATGGTAGCCGCATCCAATTGGTCTTGGTGTGCTTGGTTCTCGTAGGTGCGAACGTCGGTCAATGCCCAACCTGCGCCCTCTACATAACCCTCTTTCCACCAACCATCGAGGACAGAGAAATTGAGTACACCATTCATTTGTGCCTTCTCGCCAGAGGTACCAGATGCCTCCAATGGACGAGTAGGAGTGTTCAACCAGATATCCACACCAGAGATGAGGCGTTTAGCCAGACGCATGTCGTAGTTCTCGAGGAAGATAATCTTACCGAGGAACTGTGGCATACGGCTGATCTCGATGATGCGTTTGATGAGACCTTGACCACCGCCGTCAGCAGGGTGAGCCTTACCAGTAAAGAGGAATTGTACTGGACGGTCTGGGTTGTTCACCAGTTTGTCAAGACGCTCCAAGTCGGTGAAGAGCAAGTGAGCGCGTTTGTATGTAGCGAAACGACGACCGAAACCGATGATGAGGTTGTCAGCGTTCATCTCGTTGAGTGCGCGCACGATACGAGCAGGATCACCTTGTGATTTCATCCAGTTGTCGCGGAACTGCTCCTTGAGGTAGTTGATGAGCTTTTTCTTGAGGCTCATGCGGGTAGCCCAAATCTTCTCTTCTGGCAACTCGTTGTATGGCGCCCACATGGCGAGGTTCGATTGGTCTTTGAACCACTCTTTTGGGAAGGTCTCTTTGTAGATAGCTTTCCACTCGCTGGCAGCCCATGTAGGCATGTGCACACCGTTGGTCACATAATCCACGTGGAGTTCTTCCTCGAAGTAGCCAGGCCATACAGGAGCAAACATCTTCTTGCTTACCTGGCCGTGCAACCAGCTCACACCGTTCGCCTCTTGGCAGGTATTGAGAGCGAAGACAGACATGGAGAACTTCTCGGTGTTGTCAGCAGGGTTTTGGCGACCCATACCGATGAGGTCATGCCACTCAATGCCGAGGCGTGCTGGGAAAGCATTCATATACTTGTAGAAGAGTCCCTCCTCGAAGTAGTCGTGACCAGCAGGTACTGGGGTGTGGCAAGTGTAGAGACCACTGGCGCGAACTACCTCAAGCGCTTGTTGGAAGTTGAGGCCCTCTTTCTCCACGAGGTCGAGCATGCGTTGGAGACCCATGAAAGCTGCGTGACCCTCGTTGCAGTGGTAAAC
>CALZHO010000047.1 GCA_945787425.1 uncultured Bacteroidales bacterium | reverse complement strand
GCCAAACCAGCAGCTACCTCATCATTCAAACCAAGGTTGAGGATAGTATCCATCATACCTGGCATAGATGCACGAGCACCCGAGCGAACGCTCACCAAAAGAGGGTTGCTTGGATCACCGAAGTTGTTGTTCATCAAGCTCTCAATGTGAGCAACTGCTGCAGTTACTTCTGCGTTCAGTACTTCTACAATTTTCTCTTGACCTACTTGGTAGTACTCGTTGCAAACATCTGTGGTGATTGTGAATCCTGGAGGCACTGGTACGCCCACAAGGTTCATCTCAGCAAGGTTTGCGCCTTTACCGCCCAATACTTCGCGCATTTGAGCGTTACCTTCTGCTTTACCATTACCGAAGGTGTAAACACGTTTCTTGTTGTCCATTTTTCTTAAAAAATTTATTATTAATATTCCTTGTTTTTGTTCGTAGTTTTTATTTCAGCCTGCAAAGGTACAAAAAAAAATGCAAATATGCAAATATATTGTGCAAAAGTTGATATTTAATCAGTAAAAAAGTAAAAAATCGTAAAAGTAATAAAATAAGACCTATATATTTTGCTATATGGATTTTTTTTTGTACCTTTGCGGATACTTAGTAGTTTAATTTCAATTTACTATGAAGAAACGTATATTAGTGACATATATAGAGGCAGGATTTGGACATATTATGACCGCTCATTCCATCGCAGATGCTATAGAGGCACTTAATGATCCAAACATAGAAGTGATTAGAGAATATATGTTCTCGGATGTTCCTGTATTGCGCAGGACAGAGAAACAATACGTAAGGGATGTTAAAATCGCCAACACCATTCCATGGTATAACCGTATTCAGATGGCTGCTACCCACATTTTGGGTATTCATAACTCGCTTCCGTTTGTGGTGTCAACTATCTTTCGTCGGACACGTAAAGCATATCTCAATAAACTAAAACAAATAGGTCCCGATATTATTATTGATACACACTACCTTACATCTTTCTTATCAACACAGTATCGTGACAAGATAGATCCGCATGTCAAGGTTGTCACGTATGACCCAGACAATAATGTGCATAACTGGTGGAATATACGTGTAGATAAGTTTATTGTCAATTGTAGAATGGCGTTTGACGATGCTCTCAAACATGATTTTGAGCGTAATAAATTACTGATCGTTCCTTTCGTCGCGCGCAAGGAAGTGATGGAGGTGACAGAGGATAAAGCTTTTTTCCGCGCCAAGTATGATTTGCCGCAGGATCGTTTTACAGTAATGGTCGCTGCAGGTGGTTATGGCAAGTCAGGCATGGGACGTGTTATCAATGCGCTGGTACGAAACGTCAAGCAGCCAATCACATTAGTCGCTATCTGCGGTACAAACAAATGGTTGTATAATCGCTTGCAAAAACTCAAGCAGAAATTACCGTCGCAGATTGATTTGCGACCATACCAATTTGTTCAGTCAGTCTACGAATTGAATCGTGCTTCAGATATATTCCTCACCAAGGGAGGACCAAATGCCATGCTTGATAGCGTACTGATGGGGGTACCAGTCGGCGTATTTTATTGCGCATCAAACATAGAATATATGTCTGCCTACCAATTTACCTTTGTCCTAAATTGTGGTCGTTTTCTGCCTCGAGCACGTCACATTGTAGAATGGGTCAATAGTTGTGCAATGAATCCTACTATTTTGGATTTCTTTATCCATAACACGCAAGCGGTTCGAGATGCGGGAAATGGTGCTAAAAATATTGCTGAATTTATACAGACCTATGAATAATAGTAAATATGGCGCAGACTAACACCACATCTTCTCAATCGTTGGAATCCAATTTCAAGCCAATGATGGTAATATGGCCCATCCTATTCGGCTTGATAGGTGTTGGATATATGCTTTGGCGTGAAATGCGTACAGGCATTCCCCAAGAGCCCTTGACTATGGTGCAATATTGGTGGTTTTTTGCACTGATTGTAGTATTGCTTACTCTATTCAAGGATTTTGCAGGTATGTATCGTTTGCGTGTGATGTCTGGTGCACCACTTACATTCCGCCAGTTGTTTCGCATTCGCATGCTCTACGAGTTCACTTCAGCAGTCACTCCGTCAGCGGCAGGAGGTTCGTCATTAGAGGTCCTATTTATTCATCGAGAAGGGGTAAAAGTCAGTCGGGCTACTTCTATGACGATATTGGCATTGTTCATGGATGAGTTGTTGATGATTGGTTTCTTCCCATTGTTGCTGATTTTTATTCCATACAACCAGTTATTCCCCAGTGAGGTGTTTTTTGGGTATGGTTATTTGTGGCTATTCCTCGTGGGATATTTGATGAAATTTGTGTGGGTAACGATACTCTTTATGGGCATTTTTGTCAAACCATCTATCTTGGTCAAAATCATTGGCGCGGTGTTTTCCATCAAGTTCTTGCGTAAATATCGTATGCGTGCACTTCGCACAGCAGTAGAGATTCGCCAGTGCGCTAAAGAAATCCGAGGAGAATCGATTGGCTATTGGTTGCGATTATCGGCATCTACAGCAGGGATATGGATTTTCCGTTTCTTGATAGCCAACGCTGCAATAATGATCTTTAATCCACTATCGTATATGGATAATGTGGTATGCTTTGCGCGCCAATATATATTAGGTATCATTAGTATGGTTGTACCTACACCGGGTGGAAGTGGTTTTGCCGAATTGATGTTTAATGATTTCCTTATCGAGTATATCCCACAAGCGCTGAGCGCTGTGGTGATAGCATCGATTTGGCGTCTATTCACATATTATTATTACTTGATTGCTGGTGTCATTATCCTTCCTCAATGGTTTGGAAAAAGCAAGTTTATTCAAAAACGCCATGAAAGCAACTGATATCCTGTTTTGTATATTCAATTATCACGAGGCAGCCAATGCAGAGTTTCTCTATCATGAGTTACGTCCGTCATTTCATTGTCACATTATTGATGCTGATAGCGGTCAACGTCCTGACCCCTGTAACGGTGATACCGTTTATCTGCCCAATGTCTATTACAGCGGCATGATGCATCATGCCATCACGATGGCTACAGAGGGTAATTATCCATATATGTTCTTTATCTGCTCTGATGTGCAGATGTCGCATGACTGCTTGGAGCAACTCAAGCATATTCTTCTATCAGAGTCTTTCGAGGGTGTGGGAGTCTATTCCCCCGCACATGCAGATGATTCCTATACATGGGTAGCCACTTCGTATTCTCGTCCGAATGGCAAACGTCGTTCGGTGGCATTTGCAGAGGGAATGTTAGGAATGTATGCAGCCCCTGTCTATCAGCAATTGGAGCCGCTGGATATCAATCCACACGGGTGGGGTATTGACCTTGTAGCTTGTTTTTATGCACGCCATTGGGGTTTGCGTTGCGAAGTGGATGATCGTATGACTATCACTCACCCCAAAGGCGATGTGCGCAAAAACGCTCTTGCACGTTCCGAAGCGCGTGCGTACCTTATGCGATATCCCGAGGGAATAGCAATACGCTGCTACTGGGTAGCTTGTTCGCTACGTAATGCGAGTATTCAATTATTTATTCTACCTCGCTCTTATCGCAAATGGCTATCGATTTTCTTGCCCATTTACCGCTTCTTCCATAGATAAGGGATGGACTTTATATTTCATTAGAAAGAGAAGCGTACGGTCACTTTCACTCCATTTCTGCCCCAAGCGCCCATTCTGCGGCGTCCGTGGATGTATTGTGGAGTGCCGTCTTCATGGACTGCTGGACCATAACCGAGGGTAGGATGCTCAGGATCAATGAGCTCTTGTTTTTGAATCATGTATGGCAGTTCGTAGTCATTGTAGTTCAGACGACGAATATAGTCAATACGAATGAACTTGAAAATATTCTCCAATCCGACAGTCATCTCCATATATGGCAGCTTGCCTATAGGCGAAGATGTGTTGTATGGGTTCTTGATGTATCCTTCGTGATCAAAAGCATTCTCTATCTTTCCATCTTCCCATGGGGTATGAGGGAAATCATATAGACCATTGTTGGTATGTAAATAGGGATTATTCTTATCGGTGAGTGCACCGTAGATACATGCAAAACTAACCAATCCTCTCAATTTGAGTTTGTTGATGCCGGGAATGCGATTGAGTATCCATCCCTTGAAGTAATAGGTGGTATAGAGCGATATGTATCCGTCCATGATAAACTCCATGGGTTTCATGAGGTTGAATGACCGCTGACCGAGTAAGATACTGGTGGATGTAGGGGGTATATGCAGTTTGGTGAATGGTACTGGTTGCCATATATATCCACCGATGAGGCGTACATCCAGGTGTCCGAAAGCAGAGAACCAGAAGCGCTTGTCAAACATGAGTTCCGTCTTGTTGTATAGGAATCCTTTTCCGCCGTTATGCCTGTCGTCTAAGTATCCTAATTGATGCGTCAGTTTGATGGTAGGAGCATCTTTTTCGATGACCCATGGGCTCTTGATACCTTCGCGGTCCATACCAATCACCGAGCCAGGCGAGTACTCCAGACTGAAGGTCGCTACATAGTCGCGATATTGCCCTATATTGGTAATACGCTGCGTATAGGATGTGTCCATGGTGACTGGGTCTATTTGTGGCATATAATCAATGCGATGGTAGTTGAGCACTCCAGCAGCTTCGTTGTTGGTAAAGTCAAACGAGGTCTCCAGCATAAGATTGTTACGCCATTCTTTCAGATACTCTGCTTTAGCGTGGAAGACATACTGGGCAAATGGCATAGTGGGTTTGCCCGTAGGAATAGACATCAAGATATTATCTCTGCGTACCACATCAGTTATCTGTCCTGGCTCTACGTCGTATTGTGCAGTGAGTTGTATATGATGTTTTATTCCATCAAATGGTTGATTCTCATGTTTATCGAATGTATAAACAAACGCTCCTTTATATTTAGGTCGCAGGTCTTGCGTGCCGAATGCAGCATATCCACGAAAATAAATCTGGTCGTGTAATCTGGCTGTTGAACCACCGCCCACACGCAAACGCACACCTTCCAACATGTTCCAACTAACAAAGTTGTATATCGGACCAAAATCAAATTTACTCAGATACATAAATTCGGCTTTTTTTGTGGGCACATAACCACTGGTGAGCGAGTTAACAAACAGAGCAAGACTATTAAACTTCGGTGTATTAGTAAATTCTCGTACCAAATCCACCACCGAACTCTCATATTTAGTCAGGGGTTCTGGACGCATACTGTCCGTCCAATATCCCTCAAATACCAGCTCGGCGGTTGTATCATTGACAGCTATCTCTTCTTCCTCTTTAATGTCGGAAAAGATTTCAGGTGCTAACGGTGTATCCAGATCCCAACGGGTGTATATCTTCGTTTGTCGTGCCACCATACCACGTTGTTTGTTGAAGATATAGAATTTGGCATAGGTGGTCGTTCTATCAGGTGCCCATAGACCATTCTCCAACTGAACATAGTTGTGCTCAATGGAATATTTGGTCACGAAATTCAGGTTTATATCTGGCGGCACATTGATGGCATATTTCTTTACGCGATAGGTCGAATCATTAACGATATAGAGGTGTCCTGTAAAACCATAACTTTCCGAGTTTACAGGTACAAAAGCCAAATCAATACACTGGTACCCATCCACCATAATAGTATCCATGATATAGTATTGATAGAAACTGACAGCTATGCTGGAAGAGAGTGGGGATACAAAGCGGTTGTACAGCAAATTCATGCTGTTATGGTTAATATCTATATCCTTAAATAACGAGTTGATATTCTCTTGAAACGCAGTAGAACCGATAAATGTTTCCACACCAAAGATACGTTTTTTCTGCAAGATTTTCTTCTCCTTGCGTGGCTTATTTTGATAGTATTCATCCGTAATATGCTCGCGGATACTTACCGTCACATTGGGATACACATCGGTGGTATCTATATATTTTTGCACAAAGGAAAACGGCTTCCAAAAGGGTTTGTCCCAATTGACTTTTATGTTATCCAACGCGAAGGACATACGCGAGTACGACTCTGCTTTGTAGTGGTCCAGCGATTGTACACAGTGATTATTCTTATTGGCAATGACTTTGTTAATAAGTTCTACAGCAGGGTTGCCTCGACGACGATAACCTTTCTTCTTGTTTTTTGGCGTAACGATAATATCCTGTAAACCATATACATCGGGTTTCAATTTTATCTTCACGTCGGTCTTGTTTTGTCCTTTGATGAGAGTGATTGTTTCTGTTTTGTAACCCACCATCTGAAAGTTAACCTTCGTATAGCCAGCCATATTGCTGACCGTAAAATTACCGTCCACGTCAGTAGTAGTACCAACGCCTGAAGATACCAAACCTTTGTTCGTGGTTGATTTTAGAAAATACACCTGTACGAATGGTAGTGTCTCACCGCTATCCGCATCTACGACAACACCACTCACACTGGTGCGTTGTGGTGTCTCTTGTGCCATGACACCCACAACTATCGTGAGGAAAAGATATAATATGTATAACTTTTTTCTTTCCATTACGTATGCCTACAAAAAGTCGACAAAGGTACTGCTTTTTTTTCAAT
>CALZHO010000046.1 GCA_945787425.1 uncultured Bacteroidales bacterium | reverse complement strand
TGATATAGGACACGGTCCATTCTCTCACGTGATGGAACACACCTTGGTCAGCGGTATCACGCACGAGGATATTAGCCTTATCATGATGAAGCAAATCAGAGAAGATCTACAACAAACCCAATCCCCCGACTATGTCCAATTATTAGACCTCGCTATCAGTATATTCAAAGACGAGTACGACAAACACTTCTTGCATCAACTCATATCCTCACAATTGGATGTGGACCGTCTTGATTACCTTTGCCGCGACTCATTTTTCTGCGGAGTTACAGAGGGTAGTGTCGCCAGTGCACGTATTCTGAAGATGATCAATGTGGTTGACAATCATCTTGTTGTAGAGGCTAAAGGCATCTATTCGGTTGAAAAATTCTTAGTAGCACGCCGCCTTATGTACTGGCAAGTGTATCTCCATCACACCAGTGTGGCAGCCGAACAACTACTCATCAAGATTCTTGAACGCGCCAAACAACTCGCCTCACAAGGCGTAGCGCTATTCGGCGCACCAGCATTGCAATTCTTCCTCTACAACCAAATCACCCAAGAAGAATTCATCAACAACCCTACTGCGCTGCATCAATATGCACTATTAGATGACTCCGACCTACTATCCGCCATCAAAGTGTGGATGAAAAGCGAAGACAAAGTGCTGGGACTACTGTGCCAACATTTCACCAATCGCCAACTATTCAAAGGCAAACGTCTTGAACATCCACTCACACAAGCGGAACACGAGGCTCTTTGCACGCATTATGCAAGTCTATTCGGCGTCACACACGAAGATGCACAGTATTTCTTCGTGGAACATATTTCTACATCTAACACCTACTCCGAGAAAGGAGAATCCATCGGCATTCTGTTCAAAGACGGCACTGTTCGCGATATTGCAGATGCTTCCGACATGCTGAATATGGAAACCCTAACCTTCAAACCGCAGAAAAGATATGTATTTATGTTCCAATAGCGACACTTTGGCACGCTATTTGTACATCCTCCTCACAAAGGCAAAAGGCGAACAAACTATATAGAGGATGTTGCCGTAAACCTAAAACTTAAACTATAAAATTTATTGTTATTATGTTACCTACAATTAAAAGGCAAAACAATTGGTTGCCAACCATTTTCAACGATTTCTTCAACGATGACTGGTTTCCTATGCGTGCTGTAGCTGCTACAGCACCCGCTATCAATGTCAAGGAAGACGACAAGGCCTTCACCGTGGAGATTGCGGCTCCTGGCATGACAAAAGATGACTTCAAAGTGCATGTCAACGACAAAGAACAACTGGTGATTTCTGTCGAAAAGAAAACAGAAACCAAAGACGAAGACAAGTCGGCTAAGTATCTGCGCCGCGAATTCAATTACACACGCTTCGAACAAGCACTACTTCTCCCCGAGAACGTGGACAAAGAGACCATCACAGCCAAAGCATGCAGCGGTGTGCTCTGCATCACACTGCCCAAATTAACTACACTGCCAGACAAACAACCCACCCGAGTGATTGATATTCAATAATCATACGGATTTGTTTTTATTGTTTTTAGTGAGAGAGTGTGTCTTTTTGAGGACACACTCTCTTTTATCGGCTCATTAGTTGCAACACGATGGGCATGTGGTCTGAATAACCGCCATGATAACGAAAACCAACAAACGTACGATTTGGCTGATAATCAAGATATTTGGTATCTTCTTCTAATAGCCATTCGGGCGAATAGATTTGCACAACACATCGCTCTTTCATCTTCTCGGAAACATAAAACTGATCCAAACAAGACCATATCCCTTGATATTTGTGTGTCCCCTGCCCCACTCGCTCCATAGCTATCATCTGATTACTCATACCGCTAAGGTCGTTCTTTGCCTCATCATTCATATCGCCCATTATCACTATTTGTGCTTGGGGCTGCTGATGCAAAACACTATCTATCTGCTGCTGAATCACCTGCTTTGCTTTCAGGCGCTTCCATTCCGTGGCAGCCCCGCCCCCCAAACGGGAAGGTAAATGGCATACCATAACATGCAGCGTATCTCTTTCGTGCAACAACGTCTTAACATATAAAATATCCCGCGTATTATCTTCTTTCAAGTCCACGCGCAAAGGCTTGCTATCCAGCACCTTGACTTTTGTACTATCATACAGCAACGCTACATCTATCCCCCGTTCATCCCCACTCTCATAATGCACATACTGATAATGAAAACGCTTCAACCGATAACACAAATCCCGCAAACAACGTGCGTTCTCTACCTCACACAATCCTACCAACGCAGCACTCTCCCAACCCGATATATTCACTATCACTCGTGCGATTTGGTCCAGTTTTGTTTGATACTTATGATACGTCCAATGATGATCGCCATCGGGCAGAAATGAGTAATCGTTCTTCAATGTATCATGCTCATAATCAAACAAATTCTCCACATTATAAGATATAATAGTAATCGGCTCTTGTGCAAAAAGAAACCCACACTCAATACAGAACAAAACCATCCATATCAAGCGTGAGTATTTCATAAAATAAAATGCTTAATTCCAATTTATTGAAGCATCATTATCGCCTTTTTCAGTGCAGCCACAAATGCATCAATATCTTCTTTCGTGTTGTACATCGCCACCGACGCACGCACCGTTCCTGGCACTTGCAAATAGTCAATCAACGGTTCTGCGCAATGATGTCCCGTGCGCACAGCCACACCCTGACGATCCAGCAACACGCCCACATCAAACGGGTGAATCAATACCCCATCTTCACGATATACATTGAACGAAACCGCACCCGCTTTGGGAAGTCCCGCAGCATATACGCGCAGGTTAGGCAATAGTGCCAACTGCGCTTCCAGATACTTTGCCAACTCGTGTTCGTGTTCGGCAATCTGCTCTAAACCAATCTCTTGCACATAATCAATCGCAACACCAAACGCATAACTGCCTACATAATTCGGTGTACCTGCCTCAAACTTATAGGGCAACACATTGTAGGTCGTTTTCTCAAAGCTCACATGCTCAATCATCTCTCCCCCACCCTCTGCTGGTGGCAGTTTATTCAGCCACTCTTTCTTGCCATACAGCACACCCAAGCCCGTCGGGCCATACATCTTATGCGCACTCATGACCAAGAAATCGCAATCCATCTCCTGCACATCTATTGCCAAATGAGGCACCGACTGCGCACCGTCCACACACACGGCTACACCCCTCGCATGAGCCAATCTCACAATCTCTTCTATCGGATTCACAATTCCCAACACATTGCTCACCTGCGCTACCGATACCAATCGCGTTCTCTCGCTCAACAATCCCTCAAATGCCTCTATATCAATCGATAAGTCCTCTCGCAGAGGAATAACCTTCAGCACAGCGTTCTTTCTCTCACACAGCATTTGCCATGGCACGATATTCGAGTGGTGCTCCAATTGGCTAACCACAATCTCATCACCTTCACCCACCATCGCATCGCCAAAACTACGTGCCAGCATGTTGATACTATCCGTTGTGCCCTTCGTGAAGATGATCTCCTCTTCCGACTGCGCATGAAGCAATCCCGCCACTTTCTTGCGTGCCTCTTCATGCTTCTGCGTTGCCACTTGGCTCAAATGGTGCACCCCGCGATGCACATTCGCATTCCACTTTCCATACGCCTCTGTAATAGCGTCTATCACCACCTGCGGCTTTTGCGTGGTGGCTGCATTATCCAAATACACCAACTGTCGGCCGTGTACTTGCTCATTCAATATAGGAAAATCTTCTCTTCTCATGGCTTATAAAAACTCTGCTCTAATATCTTTTGTGCGTCGCCTTCGTTTATCAATTCTTGTATTGTAATATTCTCATTATTACGCATATAACTATCTACAATACGCCATCCAATCCATAACCCCAATCGTCCAGGCGACTCTTGTGAAATCTCCGCTGTGAAGGGCCCTTCATTCATGTATGAATTGATTAGCATGGATTCTGTCTTAAACAAATCTCGCTTTTCCATGATACGATTCCAAATGGCTCTTTCGTAGTGTTCGCACCATGCCCATTGTTCTTCTGTGTAGCCTATCACCTGCCATGCGGGTGCATCGGGTAGTAATTGGCTAAGCAAAAACAACTGTTTCCCTCTGAAAATCATCTGCTCTAACAGTCTGTTATACTTGCTATTATACGCAATATTGTAGGCCAAATACATACTCATCACATCGCGCACCACGTATTCCTTCTGCATGGTAGTTTTTTGGTAGTCATACACTACTTGATTATAATATGGGTAGTCACTTCCAAGGTACATATCCACACCCACGCCCAACATATCTTCGTAGTAAATCACAGTGGAATTGAATCCTGATACAAATAAATACACCGTGGGTATCTCCCATTCTGGATACAAGTAATGCAAGCGCGAAAAGCCCGTATTCAATGCCTCTTGCAGACTATCCACATTGGCAAACTTCTTTTTTGCTAATGCATTGGTCTGCGCAAAGCCCATGGTCGTATCCACTAAGAAATTAGCCAATTGCTCGCTAAAGTACGCTGTGTCTTCCATCGGCAACCGCAATACTCCTTCTACATACAGCGGAATAAACTCCTCATAATCAGCATATAACTGCACTACGTCCTGCTTCACACTATCCGTCCGTACTGCCAATAATGCACTATCAAACCGCACTATCTCCACCGCCACTGGCTCAATGTCTTTTGGGATATATTGATACGTATTCCCGCACCCGCACAGCACCATTGCCAACAATATATATATATACTTTCTCATACTCTCTTTTTTTACCCCTCCCCTTTTAAGGGGAGGTTGGGGGGGCTTGTTAATCTACTAAACCATCCTTCAGCTCAATCACTCTGTCACTAATCTCTGCCAACTCCTTGTCGTGTGTCACGATAATTATCGTTTGTCCATACTGCTCACGCATTTGCAATAGCAGCTTGTGCAACTCCTTTTTGTTGCTCTCATCCAGACTACCACTTGGCTCATCCGCCAATATCACATCGGGCGACATCATCATCGCTCTCGCGGCTGCAACCCTTTGCTTCTCGCCACCCGACAACTGATTGGGCTTGTGCGTAAGTCGCTCAGCCATACCCAGTTCCGTTAGCAACTGCACCGCCCTTTTCTCTGCTTCTTTCTCTGGCACACGAGCAATCATTGCAGGCATCATCACGTTCTCCAGCGCATTAAACTCAGGCAACAACTGATGAAACTGAAAGATAAATCCTATATGCCTATTGCGGAAATCCGCCAACTCTTTCTCCTTCAACGCAAACACATCCACCCCATCAATCATCACATTACCTGCGTCGGGCTTGTCCAGCGTACCAATAATCTGTAGTAGAGTAGTCTTTCCTGCCCCACTCTTGCCAATAATACTCACAATCTCACCTTTCTCCACGGTCAGATCTACCCCCTTCAGCACCTCCAACGTGCCAAACGACTTGTGTATATTCTTTACTTCAATCATATTCTTATTCCTTTTCGTACGCCGAATTTATCAAATCCACCGCCTCTTCTATCAAATCATCTTTATCTTCAGAGTGCTGATTCACAAGCAGATGCGGCCTAACTCCGTTTTCAATACTCTGCATATCTCTGTCGTACATCTTCACGCTTGAGAAGCGAACCATCCATCCATTGGGCAACTCATAACTCATCGGCATACCGCCTCCTCCCCCACTCTTTCCGCCCAGGACCAAGCAGTTATCTGCATAGCGCATGATACTCACAAAGAAGTTCGCCGCCGAGTAGCTATGTCTATTGCACAGCACCACCACAGGACGCATCCAATTGCCTTTGCTATCCTCCAGTTTCATCTCCTCTACTTCCGAAAACGCATCATGCTCCCTACCCGACTTATGCTGCCAATAACCCACCACGGTGTCTTTCGAAAAGAACGGAGCAGCCAGTCGATACGCATTCTCCATACTTCCGCCACCATTATTCCGTACATCCAACACAATCCCCTTACATTCAGCAAAATAGTTCATCACCATCAGCCAATTCAAATACGAAAAACTATCCGAGAACGAACCGTAATACACATACCCAATACTATCGCCATCTATCTTGCAATAGTTCAATCCTCCTGCCCTGCGGTAGTCTTTCAAATAGTATTTAGTCAGTATCTCCGAATCAAAGTTCGTTGGATATCCCTCGTACCATGAGCTGCAAACCGACACATCGAACGGCGTATACAGATTCACATGTCCGTCTTCCAAGGTATTCAACATCTTCTCCATCAGGTCAAACATCCGATATTGATCCTCAAACGTCACTATTTTCATTGTGTCAAACTGCGGCTGATACTCAGCATACACTGAATCCCAATCCACCTGCTTATCATCAAACAAGCAGTATTTCTCATCAATAATCTGCCACAACGCCTCAAAGTTCTCCGATGGCGTATTCTTATGATTATCAAACTCATGCGTACAACCAACCCCGCCAATCAACATCAGCAACCCTATCGCAATATATTTTAATTTCATCATCACTACTCTAAACAATTCTAAACAACTCTACACCACTCAAAACACCACTTTTGGTCGTGTTTTGTACTGCCACACACAGCCCACTACTGCACTCAC
>CALZHO010000045.1 GCA_945787425.1 uncultured Bacteroidales bacterium | reverse complement strand
CATCTCCTCGCACCCTGGTTGTACCAACAAGGACATGCAGCAATTAGCGGAGCAATGCAAGCGACTCAATTATCGCCCCGAACAAGTACAGGACTTCACCCCCACCCCCATGACTCTGGCAACAACGATGTTCTACACAGGACTGAATCCGTACACAATGGAAAAAGTGTATGTAGCAAAAACAAAAGAAGAGAAGGATAAGCAGAAGGGATATTTCTTCTTCTGGAAAAGCGAAAGGTTAAAGGTTAAAGGTTAAAGGTTAAAAGTTAAAGGCGAAGATATATGATAAAAAAGAAATATAAAATCAATCCAGAGACGCTTGCTATGGAGCAAGTGGAGCAAGGTTTGGGCTACTGGTTACGCCAAACAGGTATATACATCGTAGCAGGAATCATATTGGGAATCGTATTCCTATTCCTGTTCTTGACGTTCTTCCCTTCTCCACGCGAGAAACAGCTGCAACGGGAGAAAGAAACCATACAATCGCAATTGGAAGTGCTGAATCGTCAGGTGGATCAGATGCAAATCGTGATGGCTGACTTGCAACAAAGAGATGACAACCTCTATCGTGTGCTCTTTGGTGCAGAGCCTATTCCACTCAGCATACGACAAGGTACACAACGTAAGATTTCATACTACGAACAAATAGCCCAAATGACCAACAATCAATTGTCGGCTGACTTGGCTATGAAAGTAGATGTACTGGAAAAAGAAATCTATGTACAATCCAAATCGTATGACGAGATTGTGGAAATGGCCAAGAACCAAGAGATTCGAATGGAGAACATACCTGCTATTCAGCCCGTCATGAACAAAGACTTGACCCGTGTAGCATCTGGATACGGCATGCGTATAGACCCAGTATATCACGTGCGCAAGTTCCACCAAGGTATGGACTTCACCGCTCCGATAGGCACCGAAGTTTTTGCTACAGGTAATGCGAAAGTGACATTTACGGGTTGGAAACAGGGATACGGCAACACCGTTATTCTTGACCATGGTTTTGGCTATGAGACATTGTATGCCCATCTATACAAACCACTGGTGCGCAAGGGACAAAAAGTACGCCGCTCAGATATTATAGCCTTGGTAGGCAACACAGGCAAATCGACAGGTCCGCACTTGCACTATGAAGTACGATTGAACGGTCGTCCTGTAGATCCCCGCAACTACTACTTCTACGACCTGTCTCCAGAAGAATATGATCAAATGATACAACTGTCCAACAACTTTGGACAAATGATGGATTAAGACAGATATTCGTTGATGGCTCTCTTGGCATTTTCGCCCACAACAACCAATCGATAGACAAGCGTGTTGCGCAAATAAGGCACCAGGTCAAAAGGTGTACTGGAAGTGAAAGAAGACAAACGAAAATAGCGATACAACTGCTGTACATAGCCATTAGTGACAATATTGGCATGCCCTAAGGATTCGCCCATCTGAGCAAGCATATCGCCTTGCAGTTGTCCCCGCAGCGTGTCGCGTATCACATTGGACATCCCCAGCAAAGCATACTTATCGCTATCGCACATCGGCCATAAGTCAATCATCTCCTGCAACTGTTCACGTTCGTCCTCAGATACATTGAGCAACTGCTCATCCCTCCAAGGCTGAAACCAGTGCGATGCCGCATTGCGGAAGAAATCGGTATAATAAGCTGTCTTGAAGATGAGGAAATTTTGGTCTAAATGCATACGCGCAATGCGTTCCATCTCGCCTTGGTGCTTGCGAATCACATCGTAGAACTCATCTGACCCCACTTGATTCATCAAGGGCATGATATCCTTAGCCATCTGCTGGTTGAACTTCTCCAATTGTTTGACTTTAGCAGTACGCGCGATATTACATAAAGCGGTGAAACTCAATTCAGGTTCCTCGGTGAGGATGTCCTGAATAGTATCTAACAAATCGGTTGTGTTACGCACAATCGTGTTGTACTTCATCATAGCGAGCAAGAGTCCTACGATGACACGTTCGCGTATAATATCGGATGTCGTCAAGGAGAAGGCCTTCATTAGGAGAAGTAGTTTCTCTTTGCTCCAATCACGCTCCAACAATGCCAATGTGATACCAGAAACCGCCATAGCACCATCATCGGGGGAAAGGGAGTCCTGAACAATCACCAAGAAATCAGCACAATCATCTTCTGTTAAGATGACTGTCTCACGATAGAAATCAAATATGTCGTTGGATTTGCTCATTGCAGATTCCAGAATCTGGGGGGCAGACTCCTATAACTCCTCTTTGATTAGATAATTATTACGCTCATTGGAGTTACGGATAATAAGTTCTCCTAAGAATCCAGCGAGGAAGAGCATACAACCCAAAATCATCATCAATATGCTCAAGTGGAAGTATGGATTCACGCCCACCAACATAGCACGCACACCATGAGCCAGCGCATAGAGTTTCATGCCTCCAACAACCATGATGGCAATCAATCCGAGAATAAACATCACACTACCCACCAAACCGAAGAAGTGCATAGGTTGCTTGCCAAACTTGTTCAAGAACCACAGCGTGATTAAGTCGAGATAGCCATTGACAAAACGGCTCATACCAAACTTGCTCTCGCCAAATTCACGTTTACGGTGCTGCACCACTTTCTCGCCAATCTTGGTGAAACCCGCATTCTTTGCCAAATAAGGGATATAGCGGTGCATCTCAGAGAAGACCTCTATATTCTTCACCACCTCTTGGCGATAGGCCTTTAGGCCACAGTTCATATCGTGCAGTTGGATTCCCGTCACGCGGCGTGCGGTGGCGTTGAACAACTTGCTGGGTAGATTCTTGGTCAGTTTATTATCATACCGTTTTTGCTTCCAACCACTCACCAGATCATACCCATCGTGCATAACCATACGATAGAGCTCTGGTATCTCGTCTGGCGAGTCCTGTAAATCCGCGTCCATTGTAATCACCACATTCCCTTGTGCCGTTTGGAAGCCACAATGCAATGCCGCGGACTTGCCATAATTACGGCGGAAACAAATACCGCGCACATTGCTATCCTTGGTTTGCAAAGAGCGAATGACAGACCAGGAATCATCGGTAGAGCCATCATTCACAAATACCACCTCATAACTAAAATTATGCTCCTTCATCACACGCACAATCCACTCATGCAACGCAGGCAAACTTTCCGCTTCATTATACAATGGAACTAAAACAGATATATCCATGATAAACAATTTTATTAAAAAAATTTGAATTTCGACTGCAAAGTTACGAAAAATATTCGAAATACGCATAATATTCTCGTTTTTTTTTGTTTGTTTCGTAAAAAAATCGTAACTTTGCAGACAAATTAACGAATGTATGCGTAAATATCAAGAAGAATTTGGCAAATTGTGGGATATGAATCCCCTCTGGAGTTCACTTACGCCAGAGCAAAAGGCCTTCATTGATACGAATTCAGAGATAAAGAAATACCGAAAAAACGAGATGATCCATCGCGAAGGTGACATGCCGACGCATATCATGATGGTTATCTCAGGTACCGTTCGTCTATCCAAAGAAGGCGTAGGACAACGCGTACAGATTATTCGTTTGCTCAAGCCCCACGACATGTTTGGCTATCGCAGTGCTATAGTTGGTGATGCACATTCGTCTTGCGCCAGTACGTTGGAGCCAACTGTGGTGTATCGCGTTCGGCGCGAGGCATTTTTGAAAGTGGTACAGCACAATAATGAATTTTGCTTTAGTGTATTGGCAGCAATGGCAAAAGACCTGGCCATCTCCGAATCACGCACAGTCAACCTGACCCAGAAGCATATACGTGGTCGTTTGGCAGAATCGTTACTCACATTACGCCACACCTATGGATTGGACGAAGACGGGGCCACTATTGCTATGTACATGGCGCGTGAGGACTTGGCCAACATGTCGAATATGACCACCTCTAACGCTATACGCACATTATCCCAGTTTGCAGGCGAAGGATTGATAGCCATCGACGGAAGAAAAATTAAGATTCTTGACGAAGATGAACTGACGCGTATCAGTAGATTGGGATAATCAATATGCGCAAATCTATCACTATACCGCTCGTGCTACTTCTTGCTGCGCAGGTTTTTGCCGTAGATATTGACTACCGCATAGGTGGACACGTGGGTTGGATTATGCCCGACGGGAAAGTGGATAAGATTGCCCAATCGGAAGGCAAATGGGTTGGACCTACATGGGGGGTAGATGTCTCTGCCACTTTTTACCCAAGTTGGAAAGCTATGCAAGCATGGAATGGAGCCGGTGTAGGAGTTGGATTCAGTTATTGGAACCTCACGCATGACATATTAGGACAAGCCTTCGCCCCTTATGCCTACATGGATATTCCGCTATACAAAAGCAAGCACTTTGTTTTGGGATTGCGTCCTGGTATTGGCGCGGCATTTATGACCAAGACCTATCGCAATACGGTGCCCGAGGAATTTATGTTTAAAGATTATGAGGGGGAGAATGAATGTATCGGAAGTGTGACGAATCTCTATTTTCCAGAGATGCTGTATATGGATTTTCCTATTGCCCAAGGTTGGTCAGTGGGTTTAGCAGGCGGGTGGTATCATATTAGCAATGGTAGTCTGCGCCAACCTAATTCAGGATATAACCTATTCGCAGCAGAACTGGCACTCCGCTATTCACCCAATGGTGCAAAGGTGGGTGCTGCCACATATAAAGACAATGGAGAGAGGAATAAGGCAACAACTAAACGTTGGTCAATCGTTATGGCAGGAACAGCCAGTGGACGAGAGGTGTACTACAAAGACCAGCAGCGTTTTTTCGTAGGTTCAATGCATGCAGCTGCTTATTGGCATGCCCACCCCATCTTCCATTTAGGCGGTGGTGTGGACGTGTTTTATGACGGGGCATATATCCAACGCGATACCCATTTTGAAAAGACCTATTTGGAAGCAGCACAAGCAGGCGACTGCTGGCGAGTAGGCGTGAGCATACAACCCACATTTGTGGTTGGCCATTTTACTACAGGCATACATATCGGAGCATATGTGTATGACCCTGTAAAAGAATTGGAGCCATACAACGAAGCTGTACAATCCCCCACAGGACGCATTGATAAACCCATCTTTTATGCCTATGATTTGCTAAACGTCACTCTTGTACATTTAAACGAAACTTATGACCATCTGCCATGGCATATATTTGTGCAAGCAATGATGAAGAGTCACATCACAAAAGTTGAGTTTGTAAGTCTGGGTGTAGGATTTTATTATTGATAAATATATACAACAAAAATATGAAATTAGAAGAAATACTTATTCCTAAAGTACAAGAGGCAGTCAAGAACCTTTATGGCATTGAGATAACTGCCGAACAAGTGCAGTTTCAAAAGACTCGTGCTGAATTTGAAGGCGATATCACATTGGTCGTATTCCCATTCGTAAAAGCAGCTCGCAAAGCACCAGTCATGGTGGCACAAGAGGTAGGCGAGAAGTTATTGGAGCAAGGAACCAAGAACCAAGAACAAGGACTTATCGAGAAGTACAATGCAGTACAAGGATTCTTGAATCTCAGCATTGCACAAAGTTATTGGGTGGAACAACTCCAAGCAATTGCCGAAAATGCTGAGTACGGCCAACTCTCCCGCGGCGAAGGCGAGAAACCACTCATGATGGTGGAGTACTCATCTCCTAACACCAATAAGCCATTGCACCTTGGACATGTACGCAATAACCTACTCGGTTATTCCATCGCCAAGATCCAAGAAGCAAACGGATGGAATGTAGTTAAGACCAATATCGTGAACGACCGTGGTATCCATATCTGCAAGTCCATGTTGGCTTGGCAGAAGTTCGGTAACGGCGAAACACCCGAGAATAGCGGCAAGAAAGGCGATCATCTGATTGGTGATTACTATGTGCGCTTTGATGTGGAATACAAAGCTCAAATCAAAGAGCTCATGGCGCAAGGTATGGACGAGGAGACCGCCAAGAAAGAAGCGCCACTCATCAAAGAGGCACAAGCGATGCTCGTAAAATGGGAACAAAACGACCCAGAGGTACGTGCTCTCTGGCAAAAGATGAATGAATGGGTGTATGCAGGTTTTGACGAGACATACAAACAAATGGGTGTGGGCTTCGACAAGATTTACTACGAAAGCGACACCTATCTCGTGGGCAAAGGCGAAGTAGAACGCGGCCTCGCCAAAGGCGACTTCTACCGCCGCGAAGATGGCTCTGTATGGGCTGACCTCGCGCAAAATGGACTCGATGAGAAGCTTCTTCTCCGTGCAGACGGTACATCCGTATATATGACCCAAGACATCGGCACCGCCAAATTGCGCTTCGAAGACTACCCTATCGATAAGATGGTGTATGTCGTTGGTAATGAGCAGGAATACCACTTCAAGGTACTGAGTATCTTGCTCGACCGTCTGGGCTTCCCATTCGGCAAGGAATTGGTGCACTTCAGTTATGGTATGGTGGAGTTGCCCAATGGTAAGATGAAAAGCCGCGAGGGTACGGTGGTAGATGCTGACGACCTAATGGCACAAATGATTGCGGACGCGAAAGAGATATCCAAAGACAAAGTCAATACCCTGCCCGACATCACTGAGGAAGAAGCCAACGAGATTGCTCGCGTGGTAGGTTTGGGTGCATTGAAGTACTTTATCCTGAAGGTCGATCCCCGCAAGAACATGCTCTTCAACCCAGAGGAGAGTATCGACTTCAACGGCAATACAGGTCCCTTCATCCAATATACCTATGCCCGTATCC
>CALZHO010000044.1 GCA_945787425.1 uncultured Bacteroidales bacterium | reverse complement strand
ACTACCTTTGCACCCGATAAAATATTCAATAACGTAAACAACTTATAAATAACTACAACAACTTATAAATAACTACAACAATGAAAGATCTTAAAGGCACAAAGACCGAAGCCAACCTATGGGAGGCATTCGCAGGCGAATCTAAAGCTCGCAACAAGTACACCTACTACGCAAGCAAAGCTAAGAAAGACGGCTATGAGCAAATAGCTGCGCTCTTCGAGGAGACTGCTGCGCAAGAGAAAGAGCACGCTAAATTGTGGTTCAAACTCATTCACGGTATTGGTTCTACTATGGAGAACCTCAAAGACGGCGCAATGGGCGAGAACGAAGAGTGGACAGACATGTACCCACGTATGGCAAAAGAGGCTCGCGAAGAAGGTTTCGAGGAGATTGCTATCATGATGGAAGGTGTGGCTGCTGTGGAGAAAGCACATGAAGAGCGTTATCTCAAACTGCTGAAGAACATCGAGGACAAATTGGTGTTCAGCCGCGATGGCGATGCTATCTGGCAATGCCGCAACTGCGGACACTTGTATATTGGTCAGGATGCTCCAGAGGTTTGCCCTGTATGCAAACACCCACAGGCATACTTCCAACTCCAACAAAACAACTTCTAAATAATCAAGGACTTGTGCACCGCTGTGTGCGCAAGTCCTTTTAGTTGAAAAAGTTTTAATAGTTTTAGTCGCACCTGTGGTGCTGTTCTAAGGGTGAATCTACAGTCGAATAATATCAATTTATACATTTACAACCCTTAAAACTTTTAATACTCTTAAAACCCTTAAAACTTTTAAAACCCTTAAAACTTTTAAAACTCTTTTCCCCCTCTATCTACATAGGTATGGACATAACTATCCTCCTTCAAGCTATCTTGCAACTTGTTGCAGGTATTGGTATTTTCTTGGTGGCATGCCAGATGATGTCTTCCAACTTGGAGACAGCCAGCAGTGCCCGCCTCAAAAGTCTGTTTTCTCGCATGTCCAACTCCCGCATGTTGGGCGTGGGTATTGGTACAGTAGCCACAGCTGCCATCCAGTCTTCGGGTGCCACAACCGTGATGGTCATCGGTTTCGTGAATGTAGGCATCATGTCTTTGGCGCAAGCGGCTACAATCATTTATGGTGCGAATATCGGTACTACGATCACCGCACAAATCGTTGCCCTCGGTCTTACTGGTGGTGGCGGTATCTCTACCACTGTTATTTTTGCTGCTTTCGCAGGTTTGGGAGCATTTATCGAACTCTTCTCAAAGAAAGATACATGGAAGACTTGGGGCGGTATCATCACTGGCTTTGGTATGCTCTTTGTTGGTCTTAGTCTGATGAGTGGTTCCATGAAAGAGTTGTCTGGATTGCAAGAAATCAAGGATTTCCTGGCTTCTATTGAACACCCATTGATGCTTGTGCTCTTTGGCGCAATATTGACAGCTATTGTGCAATCATCTTCTGTGCTGACATCTATCGCGCTTACCATGGCGGTGACAGGACTTATCTCACTCAATCAAGGTATCTACCTCACCATGGGTTCGAATATCGGTTCATGCGTAGTGGCTATTATCGCAGGTTTGACTTCGGGGCTTAATGCCAAACGTACAGCCCTTATCCACTTTCTGTTCAACTGCTTTGGCGTCTGCATTTTCCTTATTGCAGCATGGATTATGCACCTCGTTACTTCGGGCGCACTCAACTTTGGTGTCATCTTTGAGACTATGTTCCCTGGCGCACCACAATTGCAATTGGCGATGTTCCACACTATCTTCAACTGTATCACGGTATGTATTATCTTGCCATTGACGGATTATTTAGTTAAGCTGGTTGTTAAGATTTTGCCTGAGAAGAAGCGTGTGGACGAGGCATTGCAAGAGGGACAACCTCACTTCCACTTTGTGGATGAGCAAATGCTCCGTACTCCAGCTATTGCTGTCAACCAAGTGAAATTGGAGATTGAGAACATGGCGGCTATTGCTATCCACAACTTCAACTTGGCGGTGGATATCATTTCTACCGTGAACTTTGATAAGATGGACGAGTTCAATGAGAACGAAAAGCAACTCAACTTCCTCAACCGCAATCTTATTCCGTATATCGTGCAATTGAATACTTTACCTATTAGCGAGGAAGATAACCGCTATTTGGCGACCGCTATCCGTACTATTGGAGACTTGGAGCGAGTAGGTGACTATGCGGTGAATTTGACCGAGTATGCGGAACTACTAAAGAACTTCGACGAGAAGTTTAGCAAGGACCTTCTCTTTGAGGTAGAGCAATTGCGTGAGACAATAGGTTCACTTTATCAAGCTACGATGAAAACGTATATGGATAACGATTTCGATGCGTTGATTGAGGTCAATCGTTACGAAGATCAGGTGGACGAGATGGTGGCTCGTATTGAGAAGATTCACTTGCAACGCTTGATGGATGGTGTCTATCCAGCCAGCGTAGGTCAGGTATATCAAGAGTTTGCTTCGGATACCGAACGTATTGCCGACCACTTCTTGAATGTGGCTAAGTCTATCCGCCAACTGCATGTAGGCGAGGATTGATAGAAATTGACATATACATTCGTACATCGCCATTTATGCTCCATCGGACATAAGTGGCGATTATTTTATACTGCCTACATTGCGAAAAATAAATGAATAAAATCACCATAATATTTGTATATATCAAATATAACTACTACCTTTGCAGCAAATTTAACCCATTATACCATGCAATACCTTTCTCCAATAGAGGCAGTGCGCCTCGTGAAATCGGGCGACACGATTGTTGTACAAGGTTCAACCTCCATACCTATGGTACTGTTGCGTGCACTCACCGAGCGTGCCAGCGAACTGCGTGATGTGAAAATCATATCAGGCTTTGGCATCCACCCCGAAGAAGCACCATACGCAAAACGCGAACTGATGGACTCGTTTCGTGCGCTGAATATCTTTGTACCCAACAACCTGCGTCGCGCCATGCGCGAAGGGGTAGCAGATACCATTCCATGTTTCCTCGGCGAAGTGCCATTCTTGTTCCGTAGCGGACAAGTGCCTGTAGATGTGGCATTTCTGAATGTGAGTGAGCCCGATGAGAATGGTTATTGCTCCTACGGTATCTCTGCCGATATTGCTTTCTCGGGCGCGGAGTGTGCGAAGACGGTTATTGCACAAGTGAATAAATACATGCCTCGCACCTTTGGCGACCCTGTGATACATGTCAGCCAGATTGCAGCCATGTGCCGTGGCGATGAACCACTCGTTGAGGTGCCCACACCTGTGCCCAGCGAGATAGAAACGCGTATTGGTAACTTCATTGCCAATGAGATTCCAGACGGCGCCACCTTGCAGATAGGTGTAGGCGGCATACCCAATGCCGTTATCAACGCGCTGAGCGGACATCAGCATTTGGGACTCCATACCGAAGCCATTACAGATGGTGTGTTGCCTCTGATAGAGAAAGGGATTATCGACAACTCGCTCAAGAAGATTTACCCGGGTAAGTCGTTGGGCAGTTTGGTGTTGGGTTCGAAGCATTTGTACGAATACATGGATAATAACCCTGACTTCGTTATTCGCGATGTTGCTTTCACGAATGATCCGCAGAATATCCGTCAGAACCCTAAAGCGATGGCGATAAACTCGGCCGTGGAAGTGGATTTGACGGGTCAGATTTGTGCCGATTCGATAGGCGAGACGATTATCTCGGGCGTGGGAGGACAGCACGATTTTATGTATGGTGCTTCGCTATCAGAAGGAGGCAAATGCTTTATTGCGTTGCCCAGTATGACCAGCAAGGGGCAAAGCAAGATTGTGGCTAATCTGGCACCTGGAGCAGGCGTAGTGACCACACGCTTCCAAGCGCAATATATCGCCACCGAACATGGCATCGTCTATCTGCGCAACCTGCCATTGGCAGAACGTGCCAAGGCACTCATCAGCATAGCTGACCCATCAGTAAGAGAGGAACTGGAGCGGGCAGCTGTGAAGCGGTTTGGAATAGGATTCTTGAGACTGAAATGAGAAGGGAACTGACCCTACAAGAAAACAACACGAATTATTTAAATCAACAACTTAAACAACTTAATCCAACAACTTCCGCTCGCATCAACTTCCGCGAGCGGCAAGGAGTATGTATTGAATATTGGTTATGGGCGGGTGATTTCTTCGATGGCGCGGGTGAGTTCTTTGTCGTAGCGCAAGAGGTAGGCATAATAGCCACGATGGTAGTAGTAGCGTTTGACAATCTCGCCCCCCAACATCTCTTCCACTTCTGCACGATTGCGCTGAATAGCGGCACGATAATCCACTGTCAGACGGGGCTTGAATGCCTCTAAATCAGCGAGTAGGGTAGCATCCAAATCCTCTTGTTTGGCCATCTTGATGAGTTCGCCTAAGTGGCGTCCTGTTTCGGTTTCGTAGGAGAATTTCTTTTCTTCCAGGAACTGGCAGAAATGTTCTATATCGCTGTCGGTGAGTTGGAAATCTTTGGCAGGCGCAATCGTAGGATGTTGGCGATAGTAACGTGTTGCGTAGTCAAAAAACATATGATCGCGGTAGAGGTTGTAGGTGATATCCAATTTGGCAGAATCGGAGAGCACTACATCGGGTAGGATACCGCCTGCGGTGTCACGATGCAACTGGTGTCCGCGTTGTCGCTCGGCATAGTCGATGGCTTGGATACAACGACCAGAAGGCAGGTAGTATTTGGAGGTGGTTACCTTGAGGTGTCCGCCAAAAGCGATAGGTCGGATATTCTGCACCAACCCTTTTCCGAAGGTGCGTTCGCCTACGATAGTTGCGCGATGGAGGTCTTGGAGGGCACCTGCTACAATCTCGCTGGCAGAAGCAGACTGCCCATTCACCAGCACAACCAATGGCATATTGGGAAAGATAGGCGATGTCTGTGTAGCATAGGTGTGGCAACTGCGTTCGGTCTTTCCGCGGGTACTAACCACCTCTGTGCCTTTGGGCAGAAAATAACTGAGAATCTGTATGGATTCATCCACAATACCACCACCGTTGCCGCGAAGATCAATGATGAGGCGGTTAGCGCCATAGTTCTGCACCATACTATCGAGCGCCATCAAGAACTCCTGTGCCGAATTAGTAGTAAACTCATTGAAGAAGATATATGCAATCGAATCTTGCAACACGGTGGCATATCCCACGGCTGGCAGGTGAATGTCGCGTCGGGTCACTTGCTTGGTGAGCAATTGACTATCCCGTTCGAGGACAATCTCAATCGTACTGCCTGGTTTGCCACGCAGTTTGTCGGATACCTCTTTGGTGTTCTTGCCTTGGCAGTCCATTCCGTCCACTTTGACAAAGCGGTCGCCAGGCAACAGTCCGCATTGCTGTGCGGGCATGCCTTCGTAGAGTTCGTTGACATAAACATTGCTGTCGCGGTACATGATGAGCGAGCCCACACCACCGTATTTGCCTTGTGTCATTCGGCGCAGTTCATCATCTTCACGCTTGGGGATATACATGGTGTAAGGGTCCACTTTGTGAAGCATGTAGTTGATACTCGTTTCGATAAGGTCGTCGTAGTTGAGCGTATCCACATAGTTGATGTCCAATTGGCGCATCACATCGGTGTAGATAGTCAAGTTCTTGTCAATACGTGTGGTTTGCGTTTCTGCTAACAGGTTGATTGTCAGCAATAGAAGTGGTATGATGAGTAGTTTTTTCATTGTTCTTGTAGGGGTGAGTAAGGACCTTAAAGTCATTAAGGACATTAAGGTCAGATTAGGGTAAATACTGTGATATGTCTTTTCCGTGGGAGTGCAGGTCGCGCACGAGGGTGGAGGAGATATGTTCATATTCGGGACGGGTGTAGAGGAGTACAGTCTCGATGCCCGACAGTTGTTTGTTGGCTTCGGCTATATTGCGTTCGTACTCAAAATCCAGGGTGGAGCGCACTCCGCGCAGAATAAACTGCGCATGGTGCTTGAGCGCAAAATCGACGGTCAAGCCATCATATACTTCCACGCGCACGCGCGAATCGTTATCATATATGCGTTGGATAGCAGCCAAACGCTCTTCGAGCGGGAAGGTCTCGCGTTTGTTGTAGTTGCGACCAATGCCAATGATAATCTCATCAAAGATTAGCAGACCGCGCATCACGATGTCGTGATGTCCTATGGTAAAGGGATCAAAACTCCCTGGGAATATCGCTCTTTTCATATCTTTTCTTTAAACCTTAATTCCTTAATTCCTTAAACCCTAATTCCTTAACCCTAAACTATCTCCGCATTCTTCAGTGCCTCTTTGGTGGCTTCGCGGTAGGCGACCATCAGTCCGCCAGTGCCGAGCAGTGTGCCACCGAAATAGCGGACTACCACCACGAGGATATTGTCGAGATTTTGGGCATCGATGCTGCGAAGGATAGGCATTCCCGCTGTGCCGTGTGGTTCGCCGTCATCTTTGGTGCGCCATAGGTTTTCGCCCAAGCGGTAGGCATAGCACACGTGGCGTGCATCGTGGTATTTCTTTTTGTACCAAGCGATGCGTGCTTTGGCTTCATCCTCATTGGCAATAGGTTCGGCAAAAGCGAGGAACTTGCTTCCGCGGTCCTTGAAGATGCCTTTGGCTATGCCAGTTATGGTTGATTTTGTTTCGGACATAATTGATCAAACTACAATTTGCATGCAAAGGTACAAAAAAAAATACAATTTTGCAAATATGTGCGAAATAACTTGCATATATGCAGATTTTTTTGTATCTTTGCAGCATATTTAACCACAAAATTTATACCAACTATGATTGTACATGTAGCAAGTTTTTTAGAGAGTTTGGGTGGCTCCATCGATAAAGAGCATTAC
>CALZHO010000043.1 GCA_945787425.1 uncultured Bacteroidales bacterium | reverse complement strand
GCCATACGATGGGTCCGCGCAAAGCGGCAGAACTGTTTTTGGAACGCCATGCTCATGCCTATCGATATGAGGCACATCTATATGGAAGTCTATCTGCAACAGGCAAAGGGCACCTGACTGATGCTGCAATTATAGATGTAATACCAGCTGTGGAGATTGTGTGGCATGATGAGTTCTTGCCATTTCACCCTAATGGTATGCGCTTCTGTGCGTGGAATGAGAAAGGTGATTTGTTGGATGATTGGACTGTATATTCTGTAGGTGGCGGAGCGTTGAGTGAAGGTGAAAACGGAAAAGTGAAAGGTGAAAACGAAAAGGGTGAAGGCGATGAGGATAGTGCCATCTATCCACTCATGCGATTGAGCGATATCAAGGATTATTGCGATGAGATGGGTTGGGATTATTGGGAGTATGTAGAGCACTACGAAGGCAAAGAGATATGGGATTATCTGCGTGAGGTATGGCAAGTGATGCGCGAGGCGGTAGAACGTGGATTAGACCATGAGGGTGTATTGCCTGGTCCGTTGCACCTACGCAGGAAAGCTGCGAGTTATTATATTAAGGTGGCAGGATATAAAGATAACCTCCGTACACGCGGATTGGTGTTTTCCTATGCCTTAGCCGTGAGTGAAGAAAATGCATCGGGTGGAAAGATAGTGACCGCCCCTACCTGTGGCTCTTGTGGCGTGTTGCCAGCAGTGCTATACCATACATGGCGTTCGCGCAACTTCTCCGAAACGCGTATTCTGCATGCGTTGGCTACCGCCGGATTGATTGGTAATGTGGTGAAAGAGAACGCTTCTATCTCTGGTGCAGAGGTGGGCTGTCAAGGCGAAGTGGGTGTGGCATGCGCAATGGCTTCAGCTGCTGTGAATCAGCTGTTTGGCGGTACGTTAGCACAGATTGAATATGCCGCAGAGATGGGCTTGGAACATCACTTGGGTATGACCTGCGACCCTGTCTGTGGATTGGTACAGATACCATGTATTGAACGCAATGCCTTTGCGGCTGCGCGCGCGTTGGATAGTAACATGTATGCGGCATTCTCAGACGGAACACATACCGTGTCATTTGATAGAGTAGTGGATGTGATGAAGCAAACGGGACACGATTTGCCATCGCTATACAAAGAAACAGCGCAGGGCGGATTGGCAAAAAACTATAAATAGTAATTTTTTTAAGAAAAATTGCAGAAAGATTTGCGTATTTCAAAAAAATGTAGTACCTTTGCACGCCAATTGTGGGATGATGAATACACAAAAGTCGCATATCATTGAGATAGAGAAGTTGGAACTGGGAGAACATTTGTTTGATTTTCAGTTGGATAACTCTTATTTCTCTACTATAGAGGTCAGTGAAGTATTGGGTGGCGAGGTGGATGCCAAAGTACGTTTGATAGTAGAGAAAGATCGTGTGGCGGTTGATGTGGATTTGTGCGGTACGGTGCAAGTGACATGTGACCGCTGTTTGGAGCCAATGGACGTGGAGGTGGATGTATATGAAGAGGATGTAGATTTGGAAGAAGAACCACAGATGCTTGACATGGCATGGTTGGCATACGAATTGATCATAGTGAATCTCCCGCTGGTGCATAGTCACCAAGATGGTGGTTGCAACCCACAGATGGCTGCACTTCTCCAAGACCACCTCTGCACCGCGATGGAAGATGAAAATGATATAGAAGGGTAAAAGGATGGAGGAAGGTCGTTCTGCGTGGCTGACCGAGAAAATGGCCCCCTTAAATTAAATAATAAAGAATTATGGCACATCCAAAAAGAAGACAATCGCACACCAGACAAGCGAAACGTCGTACCCACGACAAAGCAAAAATGCCAGCATTGGCACTTTGCCCAAACTGTGGCGCTCACTACATTTATCACACTATCTGCCCTACTTGCGGATATTATCGTGGTAAATTGGCTGTAGAGCAAGCTGCAGAAGCCTAAGTGTGGCGATTCGGTATGCACGTCGAGAGACGAACATGCCACGTTTGAACACAACAAATATAGGCTCTGAGCAAAACTCGGAGCCTATATTTTGGAAATCAACCAAAACCTTGTGTGAGAAGAAAAACTATTTAACTAAACCAAAATATTAATTATTAGAATTATGTTTGATCCAAACAACCGCACCCCACGCCATGGTGGCTACTCGCAAGATGCGAATCCGCGTGAGCATAATGGCGCACATTTTTCTGCTGACGGAGCATCTATCCGTCCTCGCTTTAATGCCCCAACTGACCGTCCTACTCGCGAAGGAGGAAGACAGCGTCAACGCTTTACTCGTACTGCTGGAGCCGTACGCGTGGAGAAAGTAGAAAGACGTCCTTCTTTTCGTCCTGAAGGAGAAGTGAATGCAGAACGTCAGTTCAGACCAAAACCAAAGCACAACTCCGCTGTATATTCTCAACGTAAACGTCAAGAGTATATCAAAACCTATGAAGACCCTACCAAACCAATCCGTTTGAATAAATATCTCGCTAACGCAGGTATCTGCTCGCGTCGCGAAGCGGATGACTTTATTTTGGCAGGCGTGATCACAGTGAATGGCGAAGTGGTGGATAACTTGGGTGCAAAAGTGTTGCCAACCGATAAGGTGATGTTCCACAATCAGCCTGTTCGTCGTGAGCGTAAAGTATATATCTTGCTCAACAAACCTAAAAATACTGTAACAACTACTGATGACCCACAAGAGCGTCACACTGTATTGGATATCGTGCGCAACGCGTGCGCAGAGCGTATATATCCAGTAGGGCGTCTTGACCGCAATACCACAGGTGTACTTTTGCTAACCAATGATGGGGATTTAGCGGCAAAACTGACTCACCCTAAATTTGGTAAAAAGAAGATTTATGCAGTGACACTGGACCGCGATTTGGACGAAACGGACGAGGCTGTTTTGCGTGGCGGTGTGATGATTGAAGATGAAAAGGTAGTACCTGATGCATTGGAATTCCCAAAAGAAGATCGCCAACATATAGGCATAGAAATCCACTCTGGACAAAACCGTGTGGTACGCCGAATGTTTGAGAAGGTGGGTTATCGCGTGACTAAGTTGGATCGTGTATCTTTTGCAGGTCTGACCAAGAAAAATGTGGCACGTGGTAAATACCGTTTCTTGACGCCTAAAGAGGTGGCAATGCTACAAATGGGCGCTTTCGAATAAGACAAGTAATTGACAAAGTGAGAGTTCGCTCTCACTTTGTTTGCAATCTACCCATATGCTCTAAGACCCTATATGGGTAAATAGAAAAATAAGAATAAATTAACTATATCATGAAAAAACTATTCTTTCTGGCAGCTACGATGCTGCTAACAATTGCTGCTTTTGCAGAAACTATGCCCGCTAATGATTCACGTGTGACCTATGTGGGCCGTACATTGGTGGAAGGTACAGATGTATCTTTTGACTGGACTGCTACTTATTTCCGTATTGCTTTTTCTGGCGACAAACTCACAATGAGGGCATCTGAAACGAAGTGGGATGCTACCCCCGAAGAAGCTGCTACTCGACATAATTATTATAGTGTATGGATTGATTCTCCTACCAGCGCTGAACCTTATCGTATTGTAGAGGTGACGGGCAATAATGTGGTTATTGAGTTGGTTGATCCTGTATATCTCAAAAAGAATCGCCGTGACATTCATGAGGTGATTGTACAAAAACGCACCGAAGGTGAACAAGGCAAGACAACTATCCATGAGTTTGCTACTTCAGCCAACGGCAAGTTTTATCCAGCTACACCGTTGAAAGAGCGTCAATTGGAGTTTATTGGCGATAGTTATACCTGTGGTTATGGTATAGACGCTCCTTCTCGCAAAGAGCGCTTCTCACCAGAAACAGAAAATGCTTCTCGTTCGTATGCTGCGATTGTTTCTCGCTATTTTGGTGCGGACTATGTGGCTATAGCACACTCGGGTATGGGTATTGCTCGTAACTACAACTCTAAGTTCAAAGGTTGGTGGATGCCTGATCGCTATCTGCAAACTTTTGATATGGATTCTACACAAAATACACGTTGGGATGCCACTCAGTCGGATTTCCATCCTGCAATGACTATCGTATATCTGGGTGCTAACGATTTCTCCACCTCTTTGGCTCCTAAATACGAGGATTTCCGCAAGCATTATTATCGTCTTTTTGATTATATCAAAGCCAATTATGGTGAGGAACACCCTATTCTGTGTGTGGCTACAAAAACGCATGAATATCTCTTCAATTATGTGCGCGACTTGGTCAATAATTGTGGCATGAAGAATGTGAATTATTTGGGTTATTGCCCTGCACAACACCTACATACTGATGAGGACTTAGGTGCTGATGTACACCCTAACTATAACGGTCAACAAAAGAAAGCATATTCCATTATCCCTTATATTGCTACTATCACTGGCTGGGGATTGCAAGATATGCCTGTGAAGTGAAAGTTTACAGTTTAAGGTTTAAAGGCTGGGCGGCGGAGCTGCATATCCTTGCCTTTACACTATAAACCATACACCATTTTTTATGAAGAAGCATCTATTTTTGGCTTTATGCCTTATCGTTTTGTCGTCTCTTCGCCTTATGGCAGAGGTTGTGCCAGCGACAGATTCGCGTGTGACTTTCGTGGGGCGTGCGTTGGAGAGTAATGGTGCTCTCACTTTTGATTTCCCTGCTATCTATTTTCGTGTGGCTTTCACGGGCAAGTCGCTATCGATGCGTGTGTCTGATAACAAGCGCGACTTCTATGCTGTATGGCTGGATACCCCTACGAGTGCTGAACCTACACGCATCGTAGAGGTCAAGGGCAACGATACGATTATTGAATTGATTCTTCCTGCCGATGTGAAAAAGTCGAAAGTAAAAGAGCATCAGGTAGTTGTTCAAAAACGTACAGAAGCGGGTTGTGGTAAAACGACCGTGCACGAATTCATTACCGATGGTCGTTTTGTTCAAGCGCCAGCTTTCAAGGAGCGTCAGATTGAGTTCATAGGCGATAGCTATACTTGTGGTTATGGAGTAGATGCTCATAGTCGAAAAGACCCTTTCACCGATGAGACTGAGAATGCTTCGCGCACCTATGCAAGTATTGTTTCTCGCTATTTCGATGCTGATTATATGGCTATTGCGCACTCGGGGCGTGGTATCTGCCGCAATGCTGGTTCGAATATCCCATGGGAAGTCATGACCGACATTTATCAATATACCATCGACCGCGACTCCACAACGCGTTGGTCTGTTGATCAATCTGAATTCCGTCCAGATATTACGGTTATATATTTGGGTACCAATGATTTCTCATCCTCTATGATGCCTGATTACAACAAGTTTCGCAAAGGTTATATGCGCCTCTTGAGTTATGTGAAGAATAACTATGGCGAGGACCACCCAGTGCTCTGCGTGGCATCCAAGTCCAATGAATATCAGTTCCGCTATGTGCGTGATGTGGTACGCAACTGCGGCTTGAAGAATGTGGAATGGTTGGGCTATTGCCCTTCTCAACACCTTAGTACCGATGAGGATCTTGGAGCAGGTTGGCATCCTAACTATAATGGACAACAAAAATTGGCATATTCTATCATCCCTTATATCGCTACCATCACTGGTTGGGGATTGCAAGATATGCCTGTGAAGTGATAGTTTAAAGTTTAAAGTTAAAGTTTAAAGGCTGGGCGGCGGAGCCGCATATCCTTGCCTTTACACTATACACCATACACCATTTTTTTATGAAAAAGAATCTATTTTTGGCTCTATGCCTTATCGCCTTATCGCCTCTTTGTCTTATGGCAGAGACGATTCCTGCAAGTGATGAACGTGTTACCTACGTGGGGCGCACGTTGGTGGAGGGAAATGATGTGTCATTTGATTGGACAGGTGTGTATTTTCGCCTCGCTTTTACGGGTAAGTCATTGACCATGCGTGTTTCAGACAGCAAGTGGGATGCTACACCTCAGATGGCTGCCACTCGCCATAATTATTATAATGTGTGGATTGATACACCCATGAGTGCTGATCCCCACCGTGTAATAGAAGTGTCGGGTACTGATACTGTAATTGAGTTGATTGACCCCGCCTATTTGAAATCATCAAAGCTGAAGGTGCATAACGTAGTGGTGCAAAAGCGCACGGAAGGTGAACAGGGTAAGATGACCATCCATGCTTTCTCTACAGATGCGAAGGGTATGTTTCATCAAGCAGAACCTATTCGCAAACGTCAGTTAGAATTTATCGGAGCAAGTTATGATTGTGGTTATGGTGTGGATGACCCAAGTCGTTTAGCCAAGTTTACGCCTGAAACGGAGAATGCTTCACGTTCGTTCTGTGCGATTCTTGCGCGTTATTTTGATGCTGATTATGTGGTTGTAGCTCACTCGGGAATGGGTGCTGCGCGTAACTATAACTCCAAGTTTGATGGCTATCATATGCCAGATCGCTATCTCCAAACTTTTGATATGGACTCTGCGCAAGCTACTCGTTGGAATGCTGCTGAGTCGGCTATTCGTCCTGCGTTGACGTGTATTTATTTGGGTGGTAACGATTTCTCGGTGTCAGTACAACCATCTTATGAGAAATTCCGCGATGGCTATTATCGTCTAATTCGTTATATCAAAGACTATTACGGCGAGGATCATCCTGTGCTTTGTGTGTCGTCTAAGGCGCATAGCACATTGCTGGATTACATGCGTGATATGGTGAAATTTTGTCCTATGCCTAATGTGCACTTCATGGCTTGCTGCCCATCGTTGCACCTATCTACCGATGAGGACCTTGGTGCAAGTATGCATCCCAATTATATTGGTCATCAGAAATTCTCATACGCTTATATCCCATACATTGCAACCATAACGGGGTGGGGATTGCAGGATAACCCTGTGAAATAGTGTTTCGAGTATTGATAAAAGAAGAGGGTGTGTCGCATGACACACC
>CALZHO010000042.1 GCA_945787425.1 uncultured Bacteroidales bacterium | reverse complement strand
CCAGGAGGCATCATTGCAGGTTTCCATGTGTCAGGATAATGATATCCATCAATGTATTTGACGGTATTAGGAATAGTAATTGACTTGAGACTGCTACATTTACAAAACGCCTGTGTTCCAATATAAACAAGAGATGAAGGCAAATCTATTGTCTCTAACTCTGCACAGCAATCGAATGCCTGTGGGTATATGTATTCAACACCATTGGGAATACAAACCTTGTTAACCGTTACCCCATCTTTGTCTTTAAGATGCCTTGGACATTTGTAAAGAATTTTCATATCCTTAGAATAAAGAATACCATCTTTCTCACAATAAGCCTGATTGCCCTCTTCTACTTCAAATCTCTCTAAGTTTATAGCATCTATTAGCCACGCCACATGACAGAAGATGATATTATTAGGAATATAAATCTTATGAATACTTTCTAAGAATTTGTATTCATAGCTAGAAGTAGTCCTTCCTGTAACAACATGTACATCCTTTTCTCCGACTTGTTTCGGGAGATAAAAAACATCATCGCTATCTGGATAAAACTCATCGTAACATGAGATGTATTCTGTTATTCTTATCTCGTTTTTTCCCACTAAGTCTGTCCGCTCCGTATAGTAGCGGCAATAAGGATTATTAACTTCTCTTTCTGTGATAGATAGAACTTCTACGTCCATAATATGTTATATTTGCGCCTACTCTTCATCGGATTTTCGGCAAGCTCCTAATGATTTATCGCTGCAAAATTACAAAAAAGGAATGAAATATGCAAATTTTTGTTTCTAATTCTCATAGAGACCTTCAAATTGCATCAAAAATGTCATGTTTCCTACTAATAAACATACCTTGGCGCGCTACCATTGCGTAAAATGGATATACATTAAGTCTATCCTACGACCACATAATAAATACCTGCTCCTATAAAAGGAAAAAGGAAAAATCTCCCAGCCCAAATGATAGTAGCAGTAGTAAGAGATTGTCCCAGTTGAATCCTATTCCGAAACAGGAATGTAAATGGTGCAATTTCATACTTCCATGTTTTTGCTCCGACGAAAGCACCTACTGCGGCACATGGGATGCCGATGATACAACAGGTAACAAATGCACTCATCCCATCACCCGCAACTAACAGGACTATCAGACATAGTAACCCTATGTCTGCTAACACTGCACATACTTTGTCTAATAACCATAATAGTGTACCCATATCTTATACATTTATTGTTTATAATATTCAACGTGTAGATAACTGGGTGCAAAATTACTACTTTTTTCTGACATTCACAAACCCCCAAGAGGCAAGGCTGACACTAAGTCAACTCTTGCCGATATGGGAGGGAAACAGAAAGTCAACGATTGACTCATAGTCTTGAATCAGGCTATTCGATAATGGTTGCGTACCCTCAACAACAAAAGCACCCTCGAAAGGTGCTTTTGTGGTCGAGGAGAGGCGACTCGAACGCCCGACCCCCACGTCCCGAACGTGGTGCGCTACCAACTGCGCTACTCCTCGTATTCCCACTCGCTCACGAAGCTCGTGGGATTATTATGCCAATCACTCCTCGTAATCCACAGCGCTACGCGCTGCTTTGCACTTGCCGATATACTGTGCCACCTTCACATGCTCAGGGTGCGTAGCATAGGCATCCAAATCTTCCCATGTCTTGAAGGTGCACGTCAAGCAAATATCGTGGTCAGTGTTCTTGGCGTTAGGGATATTGATACCCACCGTCTCATCCACCAACACATCAATCTTCTCGCGCAATGCGAGCAGTCCATCACGAATAATCTGGGCATTCTCCAATTTCGTCTTGCCCTCCGCCTCGTCTAACAGGCGGAAAAATACTACATGTTTTACCATCATAATGAATAGTTATTCGCTGCGCGAATGAAAGGTTGCTTCGTGAAAGGTTACTTCATGAATTTTCAGCCCGCAGGGCTAACTGTTCATTGCTTGCAATGGGTTTCAGCGAAGCTAAATTTCATGCGCACAGCGCATTATTTTACCAAATACTTACACGTTTTTCTGGTTCAAGATACAATGGTGACTCTGGAGTGACATTCCATGCCTCATACCATGCGCCGATATGTGGCAATGCGCCATTCACACGCCACATGCCAAGTGAGTGAGGATCACTCTTCGTGCGTTGCAATACCTCCTCTGGACGGATATTGCCTGCCCACACATTCGCATATGCCAAGAAGAATCGTTGCTCTGGTGTAAATCCATCCACTATGCCTAGTTTGCCGTTTTCACCTTTCAGTTTTTCGTTATTGCAAAACGCCTGATATGCCACTTGCAAACCTCCATGGTCAGCGATATTCTCGCCCAAAGTGAAAGCGCCATTAGCATATACACCAGGGGCTACCTCAATGCCGTTGAAATACTCCTCCATTACTTTCGTGCGCTCCTCAAAGCGTGCACGATCTTCCTCTGTCCACCAGTTAATCAAGTTACCGTCCTTGTCAAACTGACTACCTTGGTCATCAAAACCGTGGGTCATCTCATGACCAATCACCACGCCAATCGCACCATAGTTAAACGCATCGTCCGCGTTCATATCAAAGAATGGGTATTGCAGAATACCTGCAGGGAAGCAAATCTCGTTGGTCGCAGGGTTGTAATATGCGTTCACGGTTTGTGGGGTCATAAACCATTTATCCTTGTCCACTGGTTTACCCAAGAACGACAATGAATAGTCTTGCTCAAACTTTGCAGCACGCTGAATATTAGCATAATAGGTCAATTTTGGGTCAATCTCCAAAGCCGTATAATTGCGCCATTTATCTGGATAACCAATCTTCACGGTGAAGGTGCTCAGTTTCTCCATGGCCTTCTCTTTGGTCTCATCCGACATCCACTCCAGGGCTTGAATTCGTTCGCCCAATGCCACTTGCAAGTTCTTCACCAAACCTATCATACGCTCTTTGTTCTCCTCTGGGAAGTATTTCTCCACATACATTTGTCCCACAGCTTCGCCGAGTGTACCATTCACCATCGCTACCGCGCGTTTCCAGAGTGGAGTAGGCTCTTGTCTTCCGCTCAAGATACGACCGTAGAACGCAAAGTTCTGCATAAAAATCTCCTCGGTCAAGAAGTCCGCACTGCCGTCAATCACTTGCCATGTAAACAAAGTCTTCATATCCTCCAATGACTCCTCAGCGAGCATCTTACCTGCCTCTTGCAAGTGACGCACTTGACCTACTGACAAACTATCAGGAGCGATGTTCAACCCAGCAAAATACACTTGCCAATCTACTTCAGGAACCAATTTTTGCAACTCCTCTACCGACATCTTGTTGTAGTTTGCCACTGGGTCACGCAATTCTACATTGCTCAGCGCAGCCTTTGCCAAACGAGTTTCCAATCGCAAAACAGTAGCCGCTTTCTCGGCTGCATGCTCCTGACCAAACAACTCAAACATCTTCTCCACATGCTTCACATACTCCTCGCGGATATGTTTCGTATGCTCATCTTCATCGATATAATAATCTTTCTGGCTGAGCGCAAAACCAGCTTGGTACTCGTTCAGGATATTCATGCTTGAATTCATAGCATCGGCATCCACATACATAGCCCACAATCCAAAGTCCATAGCCTTCCCCAATACCTCCGACCATTGTGCCTTATCGGTCACATTCTCAATCTCTTGCAGTACGGGTAATACGGGCGCAATACCCTCTTGATTGCGGCGTGCGGTGTCCATCGACAGGTTATATACATCACCAATCTTTTGAGGAATACTACCCATCTTATGTTTCCCTGCTGCGATGTCAGCAATCAGTCCGTTCACTTGCTCGAGATTGTTCAATCCCAACTTATCAAACGATCCAAAACGGCTGTACTCGTCTGGAATAGGGTTATTCTTCATCCATCCACCGCAAGCGTATTGGTAGAAGTCGTTTTGTGCTACTGCGGTCGTATCCAAGTTCTCCAGATGAATACCCGTAGTCTGTTGCTTTGTGCATGCTGTTAGTGCCATAAGCGAAAGAAAAAATACAATAAATTTGTTCATATTCTAAATAATTTACCAAATAAATTTGAAATTCGCTGCAAAGGTACAAAAAAAAATGCATATAAACAAGAAAACTTGATTTTTCTTGCGTATGTGAGAAAATTTTTGTACCTTTGCGCGCTATTTTATGTTAGTATGATAATTATTGTACGATGAAGACATTAAAACTGATACAATCCGATTCTTATCTCCGTCCTTATGCTTCGGCCATTGAAGGACGTTATAACTACGCCATCGCGCAAGAAAAGAAACTGACAGGAGGTCAGAAACTCAGCGATTGGGCGAATGGCTACCTGTTTTTTGGCTTGCATAAGGTGGGCAAGAAATGGGTACTACGTGAGTGGGCGCCTAATGCCACTGCTATCTACCTTGTAGGCGACTGCAATGGCTGGCAAAAGGACGAAGCATATCGTTTGCAACCCACTGAGAATGGTGTGTGGGAGATTACTCTATCCGAGAAGATGCTCCAGCATGAGCAACTCTACAAACTGCTTGTGGAGTGGCAAGGAGGATGGGGTGAACGTATCCCAAGCTACGCACGCCGCGTGGTGCAAGACCCACAAACCAAACTCTTCTCCGCACAAGTGTGGGCGCCTGTTGAGGTGAAAGTAGAAAAGTTAAAGGTAAAAGGCGCAAAGCGTCGTAAAACAGGTGAGCCACTGTTTATCTATGAATGTCATATCGGTATGTCCAGTGAGGAGGAGAAGGTTAATTCCTACGATGAGTTTCGTCGCGATGTTTTACCTCGTATCGCCAAATTGGGTTACAATTGCCTCCAGATTATGGCTATCCAAGAACACCCTTATTACGGCAGTTTCGGCTATCATGTCTCTAATTTCTTTGCCGTATCATCGCGCTGTGGTACACCCGAAGAACTCAAGCACCTCATTGCTGATGCGCATGCCTATGGTATGGATGTCATTATGGATATTGTCCACTCACACGCGGTAAAGAACGAATTAGAGGGACTGGGAAAATTTGATGGCTCAACCTATCAGTATTTCCACGATGGACCCAAACGCGAGCATCCAGCATGGGATAGTCTGTGCTTTAACTATGGCAAAAATGAGGTGCTCCACTTTTTGCTCTCGAACTGCAAATTCTGGATGGATGAGTATGATTTTGATGGTTTCCGTTTTGATGGTGTGACCTCGATGATGTACAAGAGCCACGGATTGGGAGAGGATTTTGTGAACTACTCTTGTTACTACAACGGCAACGAGGATGGTGATGCGATATGCTACCTCACTTTGGCTAACAAACTCATACACGAGGTGAAGAAGAATGCCATCACCATCGCCGAAGATATGTCGGGTATGCCTGGTTTGGCTTGTCCAATCAAGGATGGCGGTATGGGCTTTGACTACCGTTTAGCAATGGGTATTCCAGACTTTTGGATTAAATATATCAAAGAGGTGCGCGATGAGGATTGGAAAGCGGGACATATCTTCTACGAAATGACCAACCGTCGTCAGGATGAGAAGACCATCTCTTATGCCGAGAGCCATGACCAAGCGTTGGTGGGCGATAAGACGATTATCTTCCGCCTGTGCGATGCGGATATGTATTGGCACTTTGAGAAAGGACACTCTACCTATATGGTGGATCGCGGCATCGCGCTGCACAAGATGATTCGCCTCATCACTGCTTCGACTATCAATGGTGGCTACCTCACCTTCATGGGTAACGAGTTTGGTCATCCAGAGTGGATTGACTTCCCTCGCCAAGGTAATGGCTGGAGCCACAAGTATGCTCGCCGCCAATGGAGCTTGGTGGATAATCCACGCTACTATTATAGCAACCTCAATCTTTTTGATGAGAAAATGGTGCATCTGTTGCGTGAACACTTATTGCCAGTGAAGGACAAGAACGGATTGCACTTGCCATGGGTGGACAAACTCTGCGACAACGAAGGCGATCAGGTGGTGGCATACCAACGTGGTGACTTGGTATTTGTCTTCAACTGGAATGGTGTGAAATCTTTTGAGGGCTATGGTATTCCTGTTTCTGCGGGCAAGTACAAGGTGGTACTCAACACCGATGCCAAGGAGTTTGCGGGCTTCGGCTTGTCGGATGATACAATAGAGCACTTTACCATGCCAGATACTGGTTATTTACCAGCCAACAAAGGTTGGCTCCAACTCTATCTTCCCGCTCGTAGTGCAGTGGTACTCCAAAAAATAGATTAATGGCTCCCAGACTCCGGCTCCTATTCGCTAAATATAATAGGCTCCCGGACTCCAGCTCCCGGCTGCCAAAAAAGAAATATTAACAACATAAAACATATTACACCATGAGATTAGTTATTCAACCAAACTATGACCTACTTTCAGAGTGGGCAGCTAACTATGTAGCAAAACGCATCAACGAGTTCGCTCCGAAAGAGGGTACTCCTTTCGTATTAGGTTTGCCAACTGGCTCTTCTCCTCTCGGCATGTACCGCAACCTTATCAAACTTTACCAAGAGGGTAAAGTAAGTTTCCGTAATGTGGTTACTTTCAATATGGATGAGTATGTAGGTATCCCTGAGGATCACTCTGAGAGTTACCACACTTTCATGTGGAAAAACTTTTTCTCACACATTGATATCCGTACAGAGAATGTGAATATTCTTAACGGTAATGCAGAGGATCTCGTAGCAGAGTGCGCTCGCTATGAGGAAAAAATCAAAAACTATGGTGGTATCATGCTCTTCCTCGGTGGTATTGGTCCTGATGGTCATATCGCATTCAACGAGCCAGGTAGCTCGCTCTCTTCACGCACACGTATGAAAGAACTCACTACCGATACGATCATCGCTAACTCTCGCTTCTTCAACAACGATGTGAACCTCGTTCCAAAGACTGCGCTCACCGTAGGCGTAGGCACTATCATGGACGCTAAAGAGGTGCTGATTATGGTAAATGGTCACAACA